>JAZQCR010000030.1:0-24982 GCA_045546375.1 Eubacteriales bacterium
AGCCGTGGTCTGTCCCGATATCCGAAACTTTGTCACCGCGAACCAGGTCAGCACAGGTCTTTAGTCTTATGTCTAAATCAATCATATTATCTACAAAACAGCGGAGTTTTCACTCCGCTGTTAGGCCTTAAATCACTTTTCGGAAAGGTAAGCGTTGATCTTCTCAACCAGAGCGTCCGCGTCGGTACCGTGTACCGCGCAAGCCTGCTCGATGCTCTCACCGCGAGCTGAAGGACAGCCAAGGCAATGCATGCCGATCTCAAAAAAGAATTCGGCAGTTCCCATATCATGATCAAGAACGTCACCGATGATAGAGTCTTTTGTTACAACCATTGTATTTACCTCCATTATTTAACTTTACATTGAAACTGAATGGCAACCGGTCGTATATGCTCTGCGCTATATAAAGATCGCCTCTTATCATTACATAAGATTAATCCACCACTACACCACAATGCCACGCTTTCAAGGGAATTTTAAGAGCGAAAAGTCCACCTTTGCCGTTGAAATGTAAGTTTGACTATATCAAACTGAGTGGTATACTTAGCATGTTAAAAGCGACAACGGAGCTTATCTAAGATTGCCAACCATATTATATATTATTATGGCTTAAAAGTCAACAAAAAGTCTTGAAGAATTAATACCGTTATGATATACTTTTTGTAGTAATTACCTATGGAGGTCAAATATGGATTGTATATTTTGTAAGATCGTCAAGGGAGACATCCCTTCAGCTAAAGTTTACGAGGATGAACTGATTTTCGCTTTCCGCGACATCGCTCCTCAGGCACCTGTTCACGTACTCGTTATCCCCAAAGAGCATCTCTCGTCAGCTGATGACGTAAATGAGGGCAACAGCGCAGTTATTGCCCGTATTTTTGAAAAGATACCCGAGATCGCAAAATCCGAAGGCATCACCAACGGCTACCGCATCATCTCCAACTGCGGTCCCGATGCCGCGCAGTCGGTAAAGCACTTGCATTTCCATATCTTAGGCGGTAAACCTATGACGGAAAAGATGTGCTGAAGAAAGGAAACGACGATGAGAATAAAGATATTAGACGGCGAATTATGGTTCGGCCCCGAGGTTGCCCGCGGACTTGACTATCCTTACGGCGCAGATGCAGACGTTACCATATGTACAGAACCTGCCCCCTGCGGCAATCAGACCCAGCCCGCTATGCTCTCCACCAAGGGCAGATACGTCTTTTGCAAGCTGGGATACACCGCTATTTTTAAGGACGGCTTTATCGACCTTACAACAAAGAAAGGCGAGCTTGATTTCTCCGAGGGACACGATAATCTGCGTGGAGCTTTCCTTGCTATGAGTAATAAGCACTTCCCTGCCAACGGCAAGCTTCCTCCCGAAGACTTTTTCACCAGCCCTCAGTTCAACACCTGGATCGAGCTTATCTACGATCAAAATCAGAAGGATATCTTAAACTATGCCCGCACAGCAGTAGCCGAAGGCTTCAAGCCGGGCGTGCTTATGATAGACGACTTATGGACAAACTACTACGGTAAATGGGACTTTGACCGTGCGAAATTCCCCGATCCTAAGGCAATGATGGATGAGCTGCACGAGCTTGGCTTCAAGGTAATTTTATGGATATGTCCCTTCGTTTCCATGGACAGTGCCGAATACAGAGAGCTTACAGGTAAGGGCGCCTTCGTTCGCTCTGAGGGCGGCGACCCTGCCCACACCTGGTGGTGGAACGGTATTTCTGCCGTTCTTGATATGACAAACCCTGTTGATATCGAATGGTTTAAAGCACAATGCGACCGACTGGTAAACGAGTACGGCGTTGACGGCTTTAAGTTTGACGCGGGAGACGCAAGCTTCTACTCGGAAAATGAGAAGATGTACTCACAGGTGCTTCCTACAGAGCAAACTGAGCTTTGGGCCAAGTTCGGACTTAACTACGACTACAACGAATTCCGCGCTTGCTACGCATGCGGCGGTCTACCCCTGGTGCAGAGACTGTGCGATAAGGGTCACCGTTGGGGACGCGGCGGCGTTGCAGAGCTTGTTCCCAATTCTTGTATGCAGGGCATGCTTGGCTACGCATTCGGTTGCCCCGATATGGTTGGCGGCGGCTCCTTCGCAGACTTTCTTCCCGGTGCTACTAACTTCGATTCCGAGTTATTCTTACGTTCAACCGCTGCATCTGCCCTGCTTCCCATGATCCAATTCTCTGCCGCTCCCTGGCGTGTGCTTAGCGACATGGAATACGCCTGCGTCAAGAGTATGATGGCACAACGTGAAGAGTATATGCCCGAGATAATGGAGCTGGTACGTGCTTCCGCTACCACCGGTGAAAGTGCCGTACGACATATGGAGTACGTATTCCCGGGTGAGGGTCTGGCTGACGTAAAGGACCAGTTTATGTTAGGCGACACTATCCTCGTTGCACCCTGTATCGAAAAGGGTAAAACTGAACGCAACGTGCGGCTGCCTAAGGGCACCTGGAAGGCCGAGGACGGCACCGTCTACGAGGGCGGCGTAACGGTTACGGTACCCGCTCCATTTGACCGAGTACCGGTACTCAGAAAGGTATAATATGGAATTAATAAAAGATAAAGTATTTGACGAAGAAAGAGCCCTTTACGGCAAAAAACACATATCTGTTAGCGACTGTCGCTTTGACGGCCCGGCTGACGGAGAAAGTGCCTTCAAAGAAGCAAAGGACGTTCAGGTTGAAAATTGCTATTTCAACCTGCGCTACCCCTTTTGGCATAACGACTCTCTTAAGATCACCGACAGCGAGATGACGGTGAGCTGCCGCGCGCCTCTTTGGTACACGACTGACGCAAGTATCCATAACAGCACTCTACACGGAGTGAAGACCCTTCGTGAGTGTAAGAAAGTTACCGTAGAGGGATGCGATGTTGTTTCTCCCGAATTTGGCTGGTTCTGTGATAGTGTTACAATGCGTGATAGTAATGTTACAGGCGAGTATTTTATGCTTCGTGCGAGCAAACTCAATTTTATCGGTGTTAAGCTAAAGGGAAAGTATTCTTTTCAATACATAGAGGATTCCGTCTTCGAAAACTGCGATTTCGACACCAAGGACGCCCTGTGGCACGCAAAACGGTGCGTAGTCAGAAACAGCACTATTAAGGGCGAATACTTGGCATGGTACTGCGAGGATGTTACCTTTGAAAATTGCAAGATCATAGGCACACAGCCACTCTGCTATTGCAAAGGATTAACGCTGGTAAACTGTGAAATGATCGACTGTGACCTTTCTTTTGAGAAATCTGACGTCACGGCTACGCTCACAGCCCCCATCCTCAGTATCAAAAACCCTGCAAGCGGCAGTATTACAGTTCCCGGCATCAATGAGTTGATCATGGATGAGACCGATTCATCCTGTATCATAACAAGGAAATAATAAGGAGAAGAAAAAAATGAAAAAACTTTTAACCCTACTGCTGACCGTAGTTATGATAACGTCTTCATTATCATTTGTATCTTTAGCAGAACAGGGCTCCGAGACCGACGGTTTTATAGCTAATTACCAAGGACCAGGTTACCGTTAAATACGTAACCGAAAGCCACGCTGTTGAGAAGCAGGAAAGCGTACCGGTTTTATAAATACTAATAACAAAAAGCACCGAAATCGGTGCTTTTTGTTATCTATATATTACGTTTTTTTCGGCGTTCATATCTCCCGACCAGGCACAATACCCCTCGGTATATTTATCCTCCAAAAACAAGGGTAAATACTCCATAAAGTTGGGGGATAAAGGCATTTTCATTATCTCGTCAAGGCTCGAAAAGAAAACGGGGCCCTCTTCAGTCTCGGGGATAAGCTCTCCCGAAAAGGAGTTTGTCTTATAGAAATACTCTATATACCAGTCGCCCGTATCCTTTTCATACCAGTGCATCACACCGCAGAATTTAAGGTCGGTAACGGTTAGACCCGTTTCCTCCTTAACCTCGCGGACTGCGCTGTCGTACACGCTCTCCCCCGGCTCAACGTGACCGCCGGGAAAGGATATGCCGCACCAGCTCTTAAGCCTGTTTTGCACGAGCACCTTGCCGGTGGTAGGATCCTCTATCATAACCATATTGGTTATCTCTGCTCTGCCCAAGTGTCTGCCCATTTATAACTCCAATTCCGCTATATGAGGACGGTGGTCAGATGCAACAACGTTAGGTATATCCGCAGATACCACTTTAACGTCGGGGGTGACGAAGATATAGTCTATCTTCACCGTTGGCTTGATAGAAACAAAGCTCAGCTTGAGTTCGTCAAAGCTATCTGCAGTATCCACCAGTCTATCACGTAAAGGATCAAGGACCGGATCGTCGGGAGAAGCGTTAAAATCACCCATTAAAACACCCTTTTCGTTGGGCATTAGATCAAGCACCGTCTTTACAGCATTTACCCTTTCAGCGTGATTTAAGCCAAAATGAGAAACCAGCACGGTAACACCGTCCTCAAAGGTGGCTTTCAGAACGCATCTGGTTTCACCGCGTACGTCAACTGGATCGGGGATAATGACCGTTTGCGCGCTGATAATCGGCTTTTTTGAAAGGATAGCGTTTCCGTAAGGGTTTGACCCGCCTACGTCTATTGCCTTGGCAAAATAGTAGTATTTCATACCCGTGAGCTCGGAAAGGCGCTCTGTCTGCGCGGTATATTCGGGGTCGGTGCCCTCACCGCGCATTTCGTTAAGTCCCACGATATCGGGATCAAACTTTAATATAGTATCAGCCATTAGCTGAAAGTCTATCTTTTGCTCAAGATAGTTTAAGCAATGCTGAGTATTAAAAGACATAAATTTCATAATGTACCTCAAAAGAGGATGCACAAACCGTGCATCCTCTTTATTAATTATTCGTCACAGTTTTCCCAGTTGTGATATACGTCCTGAACGTCGTCGTTATCGTCAAGGTGCTCAAGGAGCAGATTCATCTTGCGAATATCATCCTCATCGCTTAAGGTAACGTAGGTAGAGGGGATCTTGTCCTTCTCTGCGCTCTCCATGGTATATCCCTTTGCCTCCAGAGCCTCACGTACTGCGGAAAGGTCGTTCACATCCGTGTAAATATCGTAGATACCGTCTTCCCCTTGGAAGTCCTCTGCGCCTGCATCAAGTGCGGCCTCCATCAGCTCGTCCTCGTCGATCTTCTTATCCTCGTCAACGATGATGATGTGTCCCTTATCCTCGAACATATAGGATACGCAACCGCTCTGTCCCAGGTTGCCGCCGAACTTGTCGAAGTAGTGGCGCATCTCGGATGCGGTTCTGTTACGGTTATCGGTGGTGGTGTATACAATAACGGCAACGCCCGAAGGGCCGTAGCCCTCATAGTACAGCTCCTCGTACTCTACGTCGGTCTCGCCCGATGCCTTCTTGATAATACGGTCGATATTGTCGTTAGGTACGTTATTGCTCTTTGCCTTTGCGATAAGGTCGCGGAGCTTGGAATTGCTTGTGGGATCGGGGCCGCCCGCCTTGATAGCGATGGCGATCTCCTTACCTATTTTTGTGAAGACCTTGGCGCGCTGTGCGTCACTCTTCTCCTTCTTATGCTTGATGTTACTCCATTTGGAATGTCCTGACATAATATATATTCTCCTATAAGCCGAGGTGAGTCGGATCCACGGCGGTTTAAACGGGCAAATTCCCGCTAAACCTCCGCCGTGCCACTCGGCAATATGACTATATGACCTTCGCGACCCGACGAAGGTACAACGATAATTTGCCTCGTTTAAACTGCAAGCACTTTTCGGGAGGAAAATAACGAGCTATTTTGGAGGCAGAAGGCGCAGACTTACTCGCGTAAGTCAAGACTGATAATTCCGAAAGAGCCGTTATTTTTCCGCGAAAAGCGACGCGGATCCGACTCACCTCGGCTTAAATCTTCTCGGGTTTTCTTAAGCAAATGAGGTCAAATGCGTTACCTAAGGTCTGCTTGGTAGCAGCAGTAAGGCGGACACGCAAAGCCTTGGTCACCTCATCGGGTGCTGTAGCTATATGACACTCATGATAGAAGCGGTTAAACGCCGCGCACACGTCAAGAATGTAACGTGCGATTACGGAGGGCTCGTACTCACGCATAGCCTGAAGCAGTTTTTCTTCAAAGAGCGAGAGAGTCTTTGCAAGCTCTCTTTCCTCGTTACAGGTAAACTGCTCGGGAAGAGATGCATCTGCGCTAAAGCCGCCTACCTTCTCGAGGATAGAACAGCAGCGGGCATAGGTGTACTGTACGTAGGGGCCCGTGTTACCCTCGAAGGAAAGCGCATCCTCCATAATGAAGTTGATGTCCTTGATCCTGGAGTTAGACAGGTAATAGAAGATGATAGCGCCAACGCCAACAGCCTCTGCTACGTCGTCCTTATTCTCGAGGTCGGGATTCTTCTCCTGCATGATCTCAGCTACCTTCTCAATAGCGAGGGCGAAAAGATCCTTTAGGAGAATGACGTTACCCGTTCTTGTAGCCAACTTCGCGCCGTTGATGCTTACGGTGCCGTAGGGCACGTGGATCATCTTTTCCGCCCACTCGTAGCCCATAAGTTCAACAACCTTGAATAGCTGTGCAAAATGCAAGCTTTGACCCGCAGATGTGACATAGATACACTTTTCAAAGTCGTATGTCTTCTTTCTGTATAGAGCTGCAGCTATATCACGGGTGTGGTATATCGTAGAGCCGTCCTTCTTAAGAATAAGGCAAGGAGGCATATTATACTCATCCAAATTTACAATGGTAGCGCCATCATCAATAGTCAGAAGATTTTTATCACCAAGCTCCTTTACTACATCGGGAGTCATATCAAAATAGAAACTCTCGCCGTTGTAGGAATCGAACTCAATACCTAACTGGCCGTAAGTCTTGCTGTACTCTTTCAGCGATATCTCGATGAACCACTTCCAGATCTCAGTATTCTCCTCATCATGGTGCTCGAGCTTTGTAAATTCCGCGCGCGCTTCGTTATCTAGCTCGGGGTCCTTCTCTGCTTCCTCGTGGAATTTAACATACAGAGCTACAAGCTCGTCGATGCCGCCTTCTTCAATCTTTGCACGGTCTCCCCACTTACGGTAAGCAACGATCATCTTTCCGAACTGAGTACCCCAGTCACCAAGGTGATTTACGCCAATGCACTTGTATCCTGCGAACTCATGCATCTTCTTAATAGAATGACCGATAACGGTTGTTCCCAAATGTCCTATATGGAAGGGCTTGGCTACGTTAGGAGAAGAATAGTCGAGGACTACGGTCTTGCCCACGCCCATATCGCTTGAGCCGTATTTATCTCCCATTTCAAGGACTTTATTAAGCACCCTTGCAGAGAAGCCGTCGTCTAACTTAAAGTTAAGGTAGCCGCCTGCGACGGAGACCTCCTTGACGCCCTCGCAGGTAAGTCCCTCACCGATAGCGGCCGCTATCATGGGAGGGCCCATACGCAGAGCCTTACTCAGCTTAAAACAAGGGAGCGCCAGGTCGCCCATATTACTGTCGGGCGGATACTCCAGCATATCCTCAATATCCGTGATGGAAAGACCGTGAGCATCACTTATCCCGTTTAACTTATCGTATAAGATCTGTGATAATTCTTTCTTTAACTTGATCATAATGACTTTCCTTTTTTATATTTACAGTATATTCTATCACAAAAAGCGCATATTGACAAGATTTTATCGAAAAATTACGGATATTTATAAAATAATGCTTGACAAGCGGGAGCTTTTGTGATATTATCTGTAAAGTGATTTGCTTTACAGAGGTGAAATAGGGTATGGAGATAGAGAAAAAGACGAATATCGCCCTGCTCTACGACTTCTACTCTGCTATGCTCTCAGAGAGACAGAGCGAGATAATGCAGCTCTACTACGGCGATGATCTCTCCCTTTCCGAGGTGGCTGAGATCGCGGGCATCACCCGTCAGGGTGTGCGCGACGCCATCAAGAAGAGCGAAAATATCCTCTTGGACTGTGAGGAGAAGTTGGGCCTTTACGAGAGGCACCGCACACAGCAAAAGACCATTAAAGAGGTCGTGGCGGGCCTAAAGAAAGCAGAAAGCAAGGAAGAGATAGAAAGGTACGTATCTCTTATAGAAGCGCTGATCGAATAGGAGGTTATTATGTTCGGTAATTTACAGGAAAAGCTGAATGAAGCCTTTCGCAAATTCAAGAACAAGGGTAAGCTCTCCGAGTCTGACGTAAAAGAAGGTCTGCGTGCCGTAAAGTTGGCTCTGCTGGAGGCAGACGTTAACTTTAAGGTAGTTAAGGAATTTATAGCCAAGGTGCAGGAGCGTGCTGTAGGCGTCGAGGTTTTAGAAAGCCTGATGCCCGGTCAGCAGGTCATCAAGATAGTTAACGAGGAGCTGACCGCTATTATGGGCGGTACGGTAGCCAAGTTAGAGATATCCCCTGCTCCACCCACTATCATTATGATGGTCGGTCTGCAGGGCGCAGGTAAGACTACACACTCTGCTAAGTTAGCGGCGCATCTGAAAAAGCAGGGCAAGAGACCTCTCTTAACCGCCTGTGACGTTTACCGTCCCGCCGCTGTTAAGCAGCTGCAGGTAGTGGGCGAGCAGATAGGTGTACCGGTCTTCGCCATGGGTGACAGGATCGACCCTGTCAATATCGCAAAGGGCGCACTTAATGAAGCCAAAAAGAACGGCAACGATGTTCTCATCATAGATACCGCAGGTCGACTGCACATCGACACCGAGATGATGGATGAGCTCTCTAATATCAAGAAAGCTCTTAACCCTACAGAAATTCTTTTAGTTGTTGACTCAATGCTCGGTCAGGATGCGGTAAACGTCGCTGAGAGCTTTAACGAGATGCTTGACATCACAGGTGTTATCCTCACTAAGCTTGACGGTGACACCAGAGGCGGTGCGGCTCTGTCCGTCCGACACGTTACGGGCAAGCCCATTAAGTTCGTCGGTATGGGTGAGAAGCTGGACGCTCTCGAGCCCTTCCACCCCGACAGGATGGCCTCCCGTATCCTTGGTATGGGCGACGTTCTCTCTCTTATCGAGAAAGCGGAGCAGGCCTACGACGAGAAGAAGGCTAAAGAGCTTGAGCAGAAGATGCGCGAGAACACCTTCACCCTGGACGATTACCTCGACCAGATGAAGCAGGTTCGCGGCATGGGTAATATGGAACAGCTCTTAGGTATGATGCCCGGTGTAAATGCTAACGCCCTAAAGGACGTTAAGATAGACGAAAAGGCACTTGACAGAATGGAAGCCATCGTGCTCTCTATGACTCCTGCTGAGCGCACCAAACCGTCTATCATCAATTTCTCTCGCCGTAAGCGTATCGCCGCAGGAAGCGGTACCAAGGTAGAGGACGTAAACCGTCTGCTAAAGCAATTCGAGCAGATGCAGAAAATGATGAAGGAAATGACAAACGGCTCCTTCATGAAAAGATTCGGTAAAAAAGGCAAATTTAAAATGCCTTTCTAAATAACAAAAACAATTTATTTCTTTAAATTTGGAGGAAAGAACAATGGTTAAAATCAGACTTAAGAGAATGGGCGCAAAGAAGGCTCCTTTCTACAGAGTAGTTGTAGCGGATTCCAGATATCCCCGCGACGGTCGTTTCATCGAGGAGATCGGCTACTACAATCCTCTGACCAGCCCTGTTGAGGTTAAGATCGACGCAGAGGCAGCCAAGAAGTGGATCGCTAACGGCGCACAGCCCACTGATACCGTTAAGGATCTGCTTAAGAAGAACGGCATCATCGACTGATCGGTGACGATATGGCAGAACTGAAGCAGACCCTGATCGATATCGCTAAGTCCATCGTAGACGACCCCGATTCCGTGGTCGTTGCGGGAAGCGACGAGGGCAAGGACGTAAACCTCACCCTTAACGTAGCTCCCGACGATATGGGCAAGGTCATCGGCAAGCACGGCAAGATAGCCCGCGCCATCCGTATGGTTATGAAGAGCGCGGCCAACCTTGACGGCAAGAAGGTCAACGTAGACATTAAAGACTAAAGGAATGATAATAATCGTTCCTTTTTCTTTGCATACGTCCCTTCTTTTTTGTCGATGATGATTTAGGAGGAACGTATACATGATAATTAAAAACGTAAAAGCAATGCAGGTCTTTGATTCCCGAGGGAATCCTACGGTAAAAGCAAAGGTAGAGTTAGAGTGCGGTGTATCCGGCTGGGCTATGGCACCCTCGGGAGCATCCACAGGTGCCTTTGAGGCTCACGAGCTTCGTGACGGGGGCAAGGATTATCACGGAAAGAGCGTACTCAAGGCAGTAGAAGCGGTAAACACAAAAATAGCAGAGATACTAAAAGGCAAGTGTGCAGAAAACCAAGGACTGATTGACGAGCTGATGATAAAGGCTGACGGAAGCGAAAACAAATCGAATTTAGGCGCTAACGCTATCCTGGCCGTTTCCCTTGCCACTGCTCACGCCGTGGCAAAAGCGCTTAAAGTTCCCCTCTACAGATATATCGGCGGCATCAGCGGAGTGACACTTCCCGTCCCTATGATGAATATCCTAAACGGAGGCGCCCACGCAGATAACACCGTGGATATCCAGGAGTTTATGATAATGCCCTTTGGCGCAGACTCCTTCGAGGGCGCTATGAAGATGTGCACAGAGATCTATCACACCCTGGGCAAGATACTGAAAAAGGACGGATATTCCACCTCGGTAGGTGATGAGGGCGGCTTCGCACCAAACTTTGACTCTGACGTGAGGGCTCTCGAATATATCGTACGCGCTATAGAAGAAGCGCAATACGAGCCCGGGCGTGAGGTCTTTATCGCACTTGACGCCGCAGTCTCCGATTGGTACGACGGTGAGAAATATACTCTGCCCAAGCGTGGACTTACTGTCACCCGTGAGGAGCTCACCGATTATTTCGTTTCCTTAAAGGGTGAGTTTCCCATTATATCCATTGAGGACCCTATCTCACAGCACGACTTCGAAGGATTTGCTAAGATCACCGAACAGATGGAGGGTACTCAGATAGTAGGAGACGACCTCTTCGTCACAAACGAAAAGCGCCTGCACCACGGAATCAATCTGAAGGCGGCTAACGCTATCCTCATTAAACCTAATCAGATAGGAACTCTCACCGAAACTATTAACACCATCCGCCTTGCTCGCAGACACGGATATAATACGGTTATGAGCCACCGCTCGGGCGAGACCGAGGACACCACCATTGCAGATATAGCGGTGGGAATGAACTGCACTCAAATAAAGACCGGTGCTCCCTGCCGAAGCGAGCGTATGGCAAAATACAACCGACTGCTCGAGATAGAGAATGAACTTGGCGACAGCGCTTCATACGGAAAAAGATAAAGGATACGGCATTTTGCCGTATCCTTTTATATCTTATTTCTTCGTGATATAACCTTCTGCCGCGAGAAGCTCTGCGATAAGCACCGCACCGCCTGCCGCACCTCTGAGGGTGTTATGAGAGAGGCCTACGAACTTATAGTCATAGAGGAAGTCCTCACGCAGACGACCGATGCATACGCCCATACCCTTGTCGGTATCACGGTCAAGCTTGGCCTGAGGACGGTTATCCTCCTCAAAGTAGTGGATAAACTGCTCGGGAGCACTGGGGAGCTTCAACTCCTGAGGCTTACCCGAATAGTTCTTCCACGCCTCGAGGATCTGCTCCTTGGTAGGCTTCTTCTTAAACTTAACGAAAACAGCCGCGGTATGACCGTCGGTCACGGGAACGCGAAGACACTGGGTTGTGATGACAGGAGAGGTAGCCTTCACTATCTCACCGTTCTCTACTTTACCCCAAATACGCAGGGGCTCCTGCTCACTCTTCTCTTCCTCGCCGCCGATATAGGGGATAATGTTATCAACGATCTCCGGCATGGAATCAAAGGTCTTTCCTGCACCTGAGATAGCCTGATAGGTAGTTGCGACCACCTCATAGGGCTCATACACCATAAGTGCGGATAGCGCAGGAACATAGCTCTGGATAGAGCAGTTGGGCTTAACTGCGATAAATCCGCGCTTGGTGCCCAGGCGCTTCTTCTGCGCTTCGATAACTGCCAGATGACTGTCGTTGATCTCGGGGATTACCATAGGAACGTCGGGAGTCCAACGGTTAGCAGAGTTATTGGAAACGATGGGTGTCTCTGCCTTTGCATAGGTCTCCTCAAGGGCCTTGATCTGATCCTTGGGCATATCTACTGCACAGAAGCAGAAATCTACCATACCGCTGACAGTCTCCACGTCAGCAGCATCGTACACTATCATATCCTTAAACTGAGCGGGCATCTCTGCCTTCAGCTTCCAACGGTTACCCACCGCATTCTCGTAGGTCTGACCTGCGCTTCTTGCGGAAGCCGCAAGACATACTACCTCAAAAAAAGGATGATCGGCGAGCAGAGTAAGGAATCTCTGTCCTACCATACCGGTGGCGCCTATAACGCCGACCTTAAGCTTTTCGTTCATTAATATCACTACCTATTCTAAAAAATACTTGCCTTACATTATAGCAATCTTGAGCCGTAATGTCAATACTTTTTTAATCTTCTGCAGGCTTATAGCTGCAGGTACCGCATACACGGTCACCTGCATCGCCAAATGCAGTATAGATGTAACCCTTCTCGTTAAGAGGACCGGGAACGTACTTGGCAGTATAGATCGGCACATCGGGGTGCTTTTCGGCTAAAAGTTTAATACCTACCTCGGAGGAAATGATACACATAAACTTGATCCTGGTACATCCCGCATCCTTGAGATACTGAATAGCCGCATCAGCACTACCGCCGGTAGCAAGAGCGGGGTCTACGATAATAACCTGACCGTCGGTAACGTCAACGGGCAGTTTAAAATAATAGGTCTCGGGAAGCAGAGTCTCCTCATTTCTGTAAAGACCGATATGACCGACCTTAGCGGTAGGAGAAAGAGCACGAAGACCATCGATCATACCAAGTCCGGCACGCAGGATCGGCACAATGGTAAAGTCCTCTGCAAGTACGGGAGAATCAAAGGTCTTAAGAGGTGCCTGTATAGTCACGTCCTTCATCTTAAGATCCTTGAGAGCCTCGTAACCCATAAGCATAGCAAGCTCCTTTACCATCTCGGAAAACTCCTTGGAGCCGGTATGTATGTCACACAAGTGGGTTACCTTATGCTTGATAAGGGGATGTTCGAATATTGTTACGTTCTTTAAGAAATCTTCCATTTTTGACCTCTTTCATAAATAATTGACATTGAATTGCAAGTGTGATAGAATAAGCACATAAATTTCACATAAGGAGAAAATCATGGCTAAAATACTTGTCAGCAACTGCCTCTTGGGCTGTGACTGCAGATACAAGGGCGACGGTTGCGCCTGTCAGCAGATAATAGATCTTGCGGGTGAGCATACACTCATCGGCGTGTGCCCCGAGCAGATGGGCGGTCTTTCCACCCCCCGTGCTCCCTCCGAGATACAGGAAGACGGTTCCCTTCTAAATACCGACGGCGTTGACGTGACCGAGCAATATATGCGCGGCGCTAATATGGCGCTTTATTTAGGAAAACTGAATAAAGTTGACTTTGCCATACTTAAGGCGAAGAGCCCATCCTGCGGCAAGGGCAGAATATATGACGGAACCTTCTCCGGAGGTATGCGTGACGGCAACGGCGTCACGGTACAGTTGCTTCTCGATAACGGCATCCCTGTATATTCAGAAAATGACCTTGATGATCTGCCGCTTTAAGCGATATAAAGCTCCGGTTATTACACCGGAGCTTTTTCGTTAGATTATTCCTCTTCGCTTGTGTCCTTGTCCTTGCCGCTGTGAACGATAGCGTTAGTGATAAGACCAACGATAAGCGCAACTGCAAGAGAGGTTACGGTGAAGAGAGGACCGCCGGTGATGTCATTATGACCGAAGTTCAGGGTCAGACCGCCGATACCGGTAACGAGAATAGCACTTACTACGTAGAGCTTTCTGTTATCGGAGAGGTCAACCTTCTTGAGCATCTGCAGACCGGATACAGCAATGAATCCGTAGAGAGCGATGCAGGCACCACCCATAACGCACTTAGGAATAGTGTTGATAAGTGCAACGAAGGGAGATACGAAGGAAAGAACCATACAGCCAACAGCCGCGGTAATGATAGATACGATAGAAGCGTTACCGGTAAGAGCTACACACGCAACGGACTCACCATAGGTGGTGTTAGCGCAGCAGCCGAAGAGAGTACCGACTATAGAACCGATACCGTCACCGAAGAGGGTCTTATCAACACCGGGATCGGTGATAAGGTCGCGCTCGATGATGGAGCTTAAGTTCTTATGGTCTGCGATGTGCTGAGCCAGCTCAACAACTCCGATAGGAACGAAGATAAGTGCAATGTTACCGATAGCAACCAGATCGATCACGCCGAAGTCACCGTTAGTGCGAAGCGCCTCAGTTAAGAAAAGCTTAGGATAGGAAACGATGCTCTCGATGCTGAAGTTAGTGAAGAGAGAGGTAAGAGGAGTGATATCCATTACCTTGAACATCTCGATACCTGCAACGTGTCCGATGATTGTGAAGATACCAGCTGTAGCATAACCTACGCCGATACCAACGATAAGGGGGATGAGCTTCATAGTCTTGGAGCCCTTGATAGAGGTGATAACGATAGCGAGGAAGGTGATAACACCAACCAAGATGGTTACCAAGCTATAGTCGGTACCGCCGTTGGTAGACATCCAACCGGTAGCGGTGCCGGAGAGGCTGAGACCGATAAGGGTTACGATAGGGCCGATGATAGCGGGAGGCATGAGCTTATTGATCCAACCGCTGCCGATGAGCTTAACGAGGATACCAAACACAACGTAAACAAGGCCTGCGAATGCAACACCGATGATCACGCCCCAGTAGCCGTAGTTCTGGCTGATAACAGCCGCATACGCGCCGAGGAAAGTGAAAGAGCTTCCTAAAAATACAGGACTGCGTCTCTTAGTAAAGAGAACGTAAACGATAGTACCGATACCTGCACCGAAAAGTGCAGCCGCAGGGCTTGCGGGCAGACCGTAGCTGGAAATCAGCATAGGTACTAATAAGGTTGCCGCCATAATGGCGATCATCTGCTGGAATGCAAACACCAGAGTCTGTGAAAACTTGGGCTTGTCCTGCACGTCGTAAATGAGTTTCATGCGTCCCTCCAAAGTATAAAATTGTATTTTCGGGTGCTTGTACGAGCCACCCCGAAATTCATTCGTATTATTATAGCACTACGTGAATGATTTGTAAACACTTTTTGTGTTATTTTGTCGATATTTTTTCCACAAAACCACAAGATATTGACACGCATACTCTTTTAGAGTATAATATGTAGTGAATTTCGCTTTTCAGGAGGCTAACGATGTCTGTAAAGATAGCTATAGTCGGCGCAGGCGCGGCAGGCTTGCTTGCCGCCGTTATCGCCGCACGCAACGGGGCCTCAGTTACTCTGTATGAGAAGAATGAACGCGTCGGCATCAAGCTGTCAATAACAGGAAAAGGACGATGCAACGTTACCAATAATTCTACACCTTCAAAGGTTATTGAAAACATACCCACAAACCCTAAATTTATGTACACCGCACTCAACGCCTTTTCACCTACCGATACCATGGCTTTTTTTGAGGAGCTTGGAGTTCCTCTTAAGACAGAAAGAGGCGACCGTGTCTTTCCTGTTTCGGACAAAGCAAAAGATGTTGTAAATGCGTTAGTAAACGAAATTAACAGACTCGGTGTTACCGTTATTCACCGGAAGGTGTCAGGAATTTTGATACAAGACGGAATTGCTTACGGCGTTTGCGTTTCGGGCAAGGAATATGCCTTCGATAAGGTCATCGTTGCGACGGGTGGAGTTTCCTATCCCAAAACAGGTTCAAACGGTGACGGCTATCGCTTCGCCGAAAGCTGCGGCATAGAGGTCATCTCACCTAAACCTTCTCTCGTTCCTATCGAGACTGAAGAAAAATGGACAAAAGCCGTCTCAGGCCTTTCCCTGAAAAACGTGACGCTCACCATCGAAGATACCACTAACGGAAAAACAGTTTACGAAGACTTCGGAGAAATGCTGTTCACACACTTCGGCATTTCAGGCCCTATGGTTCTTTCCGCCTCCAGTCACCTGAGAAAGATGCAGCCCGGCAGATACGTAGCTCATATCGATATGAAGCCTGCCCTTGACGAAAAGACCCTTGATGAACGTCTGCTTGCCGACTTCAAAAAATATTCTAATAAAGATTTTATAAACGCAATGGGCGACCTATTGCCTAAAACACTCATACCGATATTTATCGGACTGACCGGTATCGGTGAGCACACAAAGGTCAATACCATAACCAAGGAACAGCGCCATAAGATATTGTCGTTGTTAAAGAACATACCGCTTCGCCTAAAGTCATTCAGGCCCATCGACGAAGCCATTATTACAAGCGGCGGCGTAAGCGTTAAGGAATTAAGCCCTAAAACAATGGAAAGTAAAAAAATAACGAATCTGTTTTTTGCAGGTGAAGTAATAGACGTAGACGCATATACGGGAGGTTTTAACCTTCAGATAGCATTTTCCACAGCTTACCTCGCCGCTATAACAGCAAGTGAAAGGAATGACTGACATGATAAACATCGCAATCGACGGCCCCTCCGGAGGCGGAAAAAGCACCTTAGCTAAAAGAATAGCGAAAGAGTTAGGCTATATCTACGTTGATACGGGAGCACTCTATCGTTCTATCGCTCTCTATATGATTGAAAATAACGTAGACACCGCCGATAAAGCCTCTGTTGTTTCCGCGCTTGAGCACATTGATCTTGATATGCGCCACGAAAACGGTGCACAGCAGGTATATCTTAACGGAGTAAACGTGGGCGACACCATCAGAACTCCCGAGGTAGCTGCCGGCGCTTCCACAGTTTCTGCCATCCCTGAGGTGCGGGCATTCCTCCTTGACCTGCAACGGGACATCGCAAAGGCGAAAAACGTTATTATGGACGGTCGCGATATCGGCACAGTTATACTGCCAAACGCTCAGGTCAAGATCTTCCTCTCCGCTTCTATGGAGGCTCGCGCGAGACGCAGACATCTTGAACTTAAGGAAAAGGGTATAGAGTCATCCTACGAGGAGATACTCGCCGCTATGATAGAGCGTGACACCAAAGACAGCACTCGGGAAACCGCACCTGCAATTCCCGCCGAGGATGCTATACACCTGGACAATTCCGAACTTGACCCCGACCAGACCCTTGACGCAGCCCTTGAGATCATTCGGAGTAAGATCCAATGAAGTTTTATAATTTCGTATACAAATATTTAGGTCCTTTTTTCAGATGGTTATTCCGTCTGGAAGTTGTTGGAAGTGAAAACGAACCTTTGGAAGGCGGTCTTCTCGCTTGCCCTAACCACATCTCAAACTGGGACGTTATCATACTTGCAATATCGTTACACCGCCCCGTGCACTTCTTTGCAAAGGCAGAGCTATTTAGAATACCGCTGTTAAAGCAGCTCGTTTCGTCCCTTGGTGCCTTCCCTGCCAGTCGCGGTACAGCCGACCTTGGTGCGCTTAAAAAAACCATAGGACTGCTAAAAGACGGCAATATAGTGGGTTTCTATCCACAAGGGACCCGTCATCCCGGCGTTGACCCCAGAACCACCGAGGTCAAGCACGGCGTTGCCATGATAACTCACAGAAGCGGTGCTCCGGTTTTACCTGTTTACATCAATACAAAGAATAATAAGATACTTCCATTCCGCAAGGTTAAGGTAACTCTCGGAAAGATTATAACCACTGAAGAGCTCGAAATGGAAAAGGGCGGCAAGGAAGAATACGAACGCGTGAGCAAAATAATTTTTTCGAAAATAACAGATCTGATGGACGACACGAATGAGTAATATCACGGTAGCCAAATTGGCAGGCTTCTGCTTCGGTGTTAACAGAGCTGTAAACGAAGCAGAAAGACTGATAAATAATCCGCAGAAAAACACAAAAATATATACACTTGGACACTTGATACACAACCCGCAAATGCTTGAGCACTTTGCATCCCACGGGATTTCTGTAGTTGAGCCCCATGACCTTGACAGTCTTTTTGCATCCTGCACCAAAGACAACAAGGTCAAAGTAATAATAAGGGCTCACGGCACTCTCAAGTCGGTCAGTGAAAAGCTCGAAGAGTTTAAAAGCGCTAATGAAAACTTTTCATACACAGACTGCACTTGCCCATACGTCAAGAAGATTCATAAAATTGTAGATAAGCACACAAATGAGCATACCGCCCTGGTGGTCATCGGCTCCGCCGAACACCCCGAGGTCGAAGGCTTTGTCAGCTATGCAAAGGGGCCGGTTTATATTTATCCTGACTCAAAGTCCCTTGAAAGTGACAAAATCACCGAAAACAGTATAATTATGGTAGCACAAACTACTCAAAATACGGCCGAGTGGAAAAAATGTCAAGAAATTATCAAAAAACTATATACAAATCCGCAAATTTTTGATACAATATGTAGTGTTACTGAAAATAGGCAAAAGGAAGTAGCCGAGCTTTGCAGAAACGTTGATATGATGCTTATTATTGGCGGCAAAGAAAGCTCCAATACAAATAAGTTATATCACATTGCAAAGGAAGGATGCCAAAACACGTTCTTCGTCGAAAGGCTATCCGATCTGCCGCTTGATAGTATACAATCCGACATAAAAGTCGGTATAGCTGCAGGGGCTTCCACCCCGGGCAGTATAATAAAGGAGGTAAAAACCATCATGAGCGAAAAAATCATCGAGATGGAAGGCGAAAGCTTCGCCGAGTTACTGGAACAGTCACTCAAAACATTACATACAGGAGAAACCGTTAAGGGCATCATCACTGCCATTGCAGCCAACGAGATTTTCGTTGACCTTGGTACCAAGACAACCGGTGTTATTTCCACCGAAGAGCTGTCCGAAGACACCAGCATCAACCCCGCTGACAAGTTTAAGATCGGCGACGAGATCGAAGCTGTTGTTATTAAGGTAAGTGACAACGACGGCGTTGCTACCCTTTCACGTAAGCGCATCGAGCGTCAGAACAACTGGACCAGCATCGTTGATGCTTACAACAACGGCACTGTACTTGAGGGTAAGATCGTTGATGCAGTAAAGGGCGGTGTTATCATTCTCTTAAATGCAGTTCGCGTATTCATCCCTGCTTCCCACACAGGTCTTGCAAAGGATGCTGATATCAGCGTTCTTCGCGGAACCACTCAGCAGGTCAAGATAATTGATCTTGATGAGTCCAGAAACCGCGCTATCGCTTCTATCCGTGTTCTCCAGCGTGAGGCGCGTAAGGCTGCAGAAGAAGAGTTTTGGGCAAACGTTGAGGAGGGCAAACGCTACACCGGTACCGTTAAGAGCCTTAAGAGCTACGGAGCGTTCGTCGACCTTGGCGGCGTAAACGGTATGGTTCACGTAACCGAGCTTTCCTGGACAAGAATCAAGCATCCTTCCGAGGTTGTTAAGGAAGGCGACGTTATCGAAGTATACGTTAAGAGCTTCGATCGCGAGAATGACCGTATTTCCCTTGGCTATAAGGCTGCAGAGGATGATCCTTGGGTTAAGTTCACCAGCCAGTATAGTGTAGGCGACGTTGCTAACGTAAAGATCCTGAGCCTGCTTCCCTTTGGAGCATTTGCACAGGTTCTTCCCGGCACTGACGGCCTCATCCACATTTCTCAGATAGCAAACCGTAAGATCGCTAAGCCCTCTGAGGTTCTGAACGTTGGTGATATGGTCGATGTTAAGATCACTGAGATCGACGAGGAAAACAGAAAGATCAGCCTTTCCATCCGCGCACTTCTCGAGGATGAGAAAGAAGAGATCGCTGACGAGGTTACCGAAGAGGTAGCTGAGGAAGCAGAGGTTGCTGAAACCGAGGAAGCAACCGACGCTGAGTAATTTAGAAACATAAAATAAACCGTAATTCACTTGAATTACGGTTTATTTTTTACACATTTTCAGATGACTCTTTATAAGTGATGTATTCTTTTATGAGACGGTAGCCTGAAGCAAAAATCGGTACAGAGATCAGCATGCCTGAAATACCGCCCAGAGCACCGCCAACGGTAACGGCTACTAAGACCCAAAGAGCAGGCAAGCCAACTGAGCTTCCAACGACTCTTGGATAAATCAAATTACCCTCAAGCTGTTGTAGTACAATGATAAAGACAACAAACAAAAGCGCCGTAACGAACGATTCCTCGGTGAGGATCATTATTGCGCCAAAAATTGCGCCGATGTAAGCACCCGCAACAGGTATTAACGCAGTAAATCCTATCATAGCGCCGATCATTGTCGCATATGGGAATCTAAATAACAGCATACCAAGTGAGCATAACACACCGAGTATTATAGCTTCAGTGAACTGACCGACAAAAAACTTTCTGAAGCAATCGTTGATTACATAAACGATATGGGCCAGGACACCTTCAATCCTATCATTTAGAATTACTGACAAAAATCTCTTAGTCTGCATCTTCAACTTATCTTTGCTTAGGAGAATATATAATGAAAATATTATACTTACTACCGCAGAAACTATTGTAGAAAACACAGATGATATTAATGAAAACGAGAAATTGAATACATTGCCGATGCTGTCTCCAATGATCTGTATGGTCTTCTCTACCAACCCCTGTACATCAAACGAAGAAAATTCAAAATTATCAAATAAATATGGCAGATTTTTCGGTATCCACTCGGTGAATAATTTAGAAGTTACAATTCGATCGTATGTCTGCGGGATTCTTGAGATAAGCTGCGCAAAACAGTGGATCAATTCGGGAATCACCATTGCAAGCAATAGATAAACCACGCCGATTATAGTAATAAATGCAAGAATCAAGCACACCGGTTTTCTCGTTAAGGCTATTGCTTTATTGTCGTTTCTGTTCGGAAAGTACAGCTTTTCAAACATACTCATAGGAATATTTACGACAAAGGCAATCATAAAACCAACAAATAGTGGTTTCAAGGATGACAAAAAGGTGGTTAAAAAACCTGTAATAGAACTGCAATATGATATTGCAAGATATGTCAAAAATACAGTTAATCCGACCTTAAAACACAAATTTAAATCAATTTTCATCTGAAACACCAAAAGTAATATAAAACAGCAAGGGTGATTACGAAAAATCGTAACCACCGATGCCATTTTACTTAGTAGTTAGTTTAAAATCAAAGACCTCTCTTAACGTAGTGAGTGTGGAGGATCTCGTGAGCCTTATGGCTGCCGGGCTCTCCAAAGTACTCATCGTAAAGGCCCTTGACTACGCTGTTCTCGTGGCTCTTACGAACCTCGAGGAGCTCGCTGTCTGCACGGTAAAGAACAGCCGCACGCTTAGCCTTAAGATCAACGTTATTTCTAACGGATGCAGGCTGATAGGGCTGACCACCACCGTTGACACAACCGCCGGGACAAGCCATGACCTCGATGAAATCATAAGCTTCCTCACCGGACTGCACCTTGGTAAGCAGTTCCTTAGCGTTTGCAGTACCGCTGACAACAGCTACGCGGATTGTAGCGCCGCCAAGAGTATAGGTAGCACGCTTGATGCCCTCGGTTCCGCGAACGTCGTCAAATTCAAGCTTCTCAAGCTTCTCGCCGGTGATAACCTCAGCCGCGGTACGGAGAGCAGCCTCCATAACACCGCCGGTAGCACCAAAGATAGCACCTGCGCCGGAGCCGATTCCGAAGGGCTGATCGTAATCCTCATCAGCAAGGTTCTTAAAGTCGATACCTGCCTTCTCGATCATTCTGCCAACCTCACGGGTGGTGATAGCTACGTCAACGTCAGGAACACCTGCGGCGCTCTGACCGTCACGCTGTACCTCGAACTTCTTAGCAGTACAAGGAATAGCGGATACGAATACTACGTCCTTGGGATCAAGGCCGTTCTTCTCGCAGTAGTAGGCCTTGTAGAGTGCACCGAACATCTGCTGAGGAGACTTGCAAGAAGAAAGGTTCTCGGTCATCTCAGGGAAATAGTGCTCACAGAACTTGATCCAACCGGGAGAGCAAGAAGTGATGAGAGGCAGCTTGCCACCATTCTTGAATCTGTCAAGGAACTCGGTAGCCTCCTCCATAATGGTAAGGTCTGCAGTTACGTTCATATCGTATACACCGTCAAAGCCAAGAGCCTTGAGCGCCGCAACCATCTTGCCCTCTACGTCGGTGCCGGGCTCGTAGCCGAAGCACTCGCCAAGAGTAGCACGAACGGAAGGAGCAGTACAGATAGCAACGTGCTTAGTGGGGTCTGCCAGAGCTTCGAATACCTTATCGGTATCATCACGCTCGTAGAGAGCACCAACGGGACAAGCAACGATACACTGGCCGCAGTTTACGCAGGAAGTATCAGCTAACTGAACCTCGTATGCGGAACCGATATGAGTGTCAAAACCTCTGTCGTTTGCACCGATAACGCCGATGCCCTGCATCTTAGCGCAGGCAGCAACGCAACGACGGCATAAAACACACTTGCTGTTGTCACGAATGATGGCAACTGAGGAGTCGTCGAAGGTAGCTTCAGTCTTTTCACCGCTAAAGTAGCACTCATCAACACCGTACTCGTTAGCAAGCTTCTGGAGCTCGCAGGAGGTGGAGCGAACGCAAGACAGACACTTTCTGTCATGGTTGGAAAGAAGAAGCTCGAGGTTCATCTTTCTGGATGCAGTGATCTTGGGGGAGTTAGTCTTGATCTTCATTCCCTCGTTTACAGGGTATACACAAGCGGTAACAAGACCTCTTGCGCCCTCTACCTCAACAAGACAGAGACGGCAAGCACCGATCTCATTGATGTCCTTGAGATAGCAAAGGGTGGGAATGTCGATATTAGCATATCTTGCAGCCTCTAAAACAGTGGAGCCTGCGGGAACGGAATACTCTTTTCCGTTAATAAATACATTTACCATATCCATTGTTCGTTTCTCCTTTCCTTATTTCTTAGAGATAGCGCCAAACTTACACTTCTCAATACAAGCACCGCACTTTACGCACTTATCAGTGTCGATAACGTGAGGATTCTTAACGGTGCCGCTGATAGCGCCCGCGGGACAAACTCTCGCACAGAGAGTACAGCCCTTACACTTATCAGCATCAATAACGTAAGAAAGAAGGGACTTACATACGCCTGCAGGGCACTTCTTATCAACTACGTGAGCGATATACTCGTCACGGAATCTGGAAAGAGTGGAAAGAACAGGGTTAGGAGCAGTCTGTCCGAGACCGCAGAGAGAAGCACTCTTAATGTACTGGGAGAGCTCTTCCATACGGTCAAGGTCTTCAAGAGTACCGTTACCTGCGATGATCTTATCAAGGATCTCAAGCAGTCTCTTAGTACCGATACGGCAAGGAGTACACTTACCGCAGGACTCGTCAACGGTAAAGTCGAGGAAGAAACGTGCAATGTCAACCATACAGGTATCCTCGTCCATTACGATAAGTCCGCCGGAGCCCATCATAGAGCCGCAAGCGATAAGGTTCTCAAAGTCAATGGGAGTATCGATGAGAGAAGCGGGGATACATCCACCGGAAGGACCACCGGTCTGTGCAGCCTTAAACTTCTTACCGTTGGGGATACCGCCACCGATCTCCTCGATAACTTCACGAAGGGTGGTGCCCATAGGAACCTCAACAAGACCGGTATTAGTGATCTTACCGCCCAGAGCGAATACCTTAGTACCCTTAGAGGTCTCTGTACCGATGGTATTGAACCAATCAGCACCCTTTAAGATGATCTGTGCAACGTTTGCATAGGTCTCAACGTTATTTAAGATAGTAGGACGTCCAAACAGACCCTTTACTGCAGGGAACGGAGTACGGGGACGAGGCTCGCCGCGGTTACCCTCGATACTGGTCATAAGAGCAGTCTCCTCACCGCAGACGAACGCGCCAGCGCCGAAACGAATGTCGATGTCGAAATTGAAGCCGGTACCGAAGATATCCTTACCTAAAAGACCGTACTCGCGAGCCTGATCGATAGCGATCTGCAGACGGTTGATAGCGATAGGATATTCGGCACGAACGTAAACGTAACCCTGATCTGAACCGATTGCGTATCCGGCGATAGCCATTGCCTCGATAAGGGCGTGGGGGTCACCCTCTAAGATGGAACGGTCCATGAACGCACCGGGGTCACCCTCGTCTGCGTTACAGCATACGAACTTCTTACCTGCGGGCTGAGCTGCAGCAAAAGCCCACTTTCTTCCTGTGGGGAAGCCTGCGCCTCCACGACCGCGAAGGCCGGAAGCGGTAATTGTATCGATAACCTCCTGGGGAGTCATCTCGGTTAGGACCTTACCAAGTGCCCGGTAACCGTCCATAGCGATGTACTCATCGATCTCCTCGGGATTGATAACACCGCAGTTGCGCAGTGCTACACGCATCTGCTTCTTGTAGAAGGTAGTATCTGCAAGAGAGTGTACCTTCTCCTTCTCGTCGCCCTTCTTCTCGGAATAGATTAGGCGGTCTACGGGACGACCCTTTAAGAGGTGCTCGGAAACGATCTCGGGCATATCCTCGGGAGTTACCATAGAGTAGAAAGTGCCATCAGGGTAAACGATCATGATCGGACCCAGAGCACATAAACCGAAGCATCCGGTAGTAACGATCTTGATCTCCTCAGTTAGACCCTGAGCAGCAAGCTCCTTCTCCAGAGCCTCCTTAATTGACATGCTTCCGGAGGACGTACAGCCTGTTCCGCCGCAGATCAATACATGTGAACGAATCATTCTGTCATCCCTCCAACTTATTCAGCGTTGCCGACCGTGTACGCTTGCACAACCGTTCCGCCTTTGATATGCTTTTCAACGATCTCCTTGACTTTCTCAGGAGTCAACTTGACATAGGTAGTTTTGGTGTCACCCTCGTACACCTCCGCCACGGGTTCAAACTGGCAAATGCCGATGCAACCCGTCTGCGTGACCGTCGCCTGAGCGGTCAAGCCTGCGGCATTGATTTCGGAAACAAAGGCATTAAGCACGGGACGCGCACCCGCCGCGATACCGCAGGTT
>JAZQCR010000031.1:0-58071 GCA_045546375.1 Eubacteriales bacterium
CCGAGGCACCCACCGAGGCACCCACCGAGGCACCTACCGAGGCGCCTACCGAGGCACCCACCGAGGCGCCCACCGAGGCACCTACAGAGGTACTTGGCACAGATCCCGCCGCGTGGAATATGATACTTGTAAACCCTTGGAATTTCATTCCCGAGGACTATTCAGTTGATCTTGCGGAGTTAGGCGGCGGACACTATATAGACGTTCGCGCCTACGACGAGCTGCAGGATATGCTCACTGCGGCGCAGGCCGCAGGCGTATACCCTAAGGTGATCTCCTCCTATCGATTCCACGGTACTCAGGAGTACTTATACTGGAATAAGGTAGAGGAGTGGCGCAATAAGGTGGATGACGAGGCAGAGGCACAGCGACAGGCCGGTATGTGGGTAGCGTATCCGGGTACCAGCGAGCATCAGCTGGGTCTTGCCCTCGATATAGTGGATACCAATTACCGTGAACTTGACTGGTCTCAGGAGAATACCGAAGCACAGAAATGGCTTATGGCGAACTCTTATAAATACGGCTTTATTCTCCGTTATCCTTCTGATAAGTCAGAGATAACCGGTATCAATTACGAGCCGTGGCACTACCGCTACGTAGGTAAAGCGGCGGCAAAGGAGATCTATGATCTCGGCATTTGTCTTGAGGAATATCTGGAGCTGAAAAAGTGAAGGTAAAGCTCACCGAGTATACAATACAAGCGAATATTCCGAAGGAGATCACTTTCGCCTACGTTTCCGACCTGCACGGGTGTGATAATACGCCCGTAATTGAGCTGATAAACAGTATACAGCCCGACGGAGTCCTCGTTGGCGGCGATTTTATCCACAATAACACCGTATGGCGAGAGGGAAAAGAGTTTTTGCGCCTGTCGGCTGAGCGGTATCCTACCTTTTGCGTGAAGGGTAATCACGAGCTGCGTTATCGGGGCGACCTTTATACTCTTGTGAAGGAGAGCGGCGCCGTCCTTCTTGATAATTCTTCTGCAGAATTTATGGGTATCCATATCGGCGGGCTTACCTCCGTTTGCTATGATCCGAATGCCATACCGAATACAGAGTGGTTGGCCGAATTTTCAGTCAAAGAAGGATACAAGCTGCTTCTTTGCCATCATCCCGAGTATTTTGATAAGTATATTAAGGATACAACCATAGACCTGACCCTTTCGGGTCACGCCCACGGCGGACAGTGGCGCGCCTTCGGACGAGGTCTGTACTCTCCCGGGCAGGGAATATTCCCGAAATACACCTCGGGGCTATACCACGGACGCCTTTTGGTAGGCAGAGGCCTCGGTAACCCTCATCCTGTCCCGAGGATAAATAATTCATTTGAAGTAATAGCCGTGAGGCTGAGACGCTCATGATAAGAGATGTTTTGATAAATATAATGGAGTGGATAGGCACCGTGGCGTTCTCGGTTTCGGGGGCGCTGGTGGCGGTGGGCTGTTCCCTTGACCTTTTCGGGGTGATCATCGTCGGATGCATCACGGCTGTAGGCGGCGGTATGATACGCGACCTGCTTCTCGGGCGCACACCACCACAGGTGTTTTACAATCCTCTGATACTGACGGTGGCCGTGGTCACCACCCTCGCAGTATTCGTGGTGGCTTACATAAGACACAGCAAATTCACGGTTATGCGCGAGAGGGTAGAGAGGATAAATAACCTTTTTGATGCTCTCGGACTTGCCGCCTTTTCGGTGACGGGTGTAGGCGTGGCGCTGAACGGCGGCCATAACAGCGCTCTGATCGCCATCACCATGGGCGTGCTCACGGGTGTTGGCGGAGGAGTGCTCCGCGACGTGCTGGTAAATGAGAAGCCCTATATCTTCACCAAGCATATATACGCCGTGGCGTCCATCATCGGCAGCAGCATATACTACCTGTGCGCTACTTATACCGATCACGAGCTGGCGGGCACCTTCGCCTCTGTGGGCGTCACCATACTGATAAGACTGCTTGCGGCGAAATACCGCTGGGAGCTGCCCAAAATAGACTTGAATAAATAAAATGCTGTGACCTTCACAGCATTTTATTTTTGTCATTCTTCGGCTTACAATTGTTATGCAAATATAAATTTATCGTGTTACGATAAATTTATATTGACTTACGTTAATATATGTGCTATACTGCAGACAGAAAAAGGAAAAGGAGATAGCATAATGAATCAAAAAAGTCTCTCGATATGGATGAAGGTAATACTCGCTGCTATGGGCATCTTCGGTATAGCCTTATTCGGCCTTGCCGTGCCCGCCAAGGCCATGGAGTTTATGGGTAGGAGCGCCGCCTTCGAGCCCTATTATATCCCATGGATAGCTCTTATATGGCTGACGGCTATCCCCTGCTATGCAGTGCTGATCTTAGGCTGGCGTATAGCGGGCAACATAGGCAGAGACCGCTCCTTCTGTCATGAGAACGCATCCTACCTCAAGTGGGTATCCTACCTGGCGGCGGGGGATTCTGCACTGTTATTCACAGGCAGTATGCTCATGCTGCTCTTCGGACTTGACAGGCTCTGGATGCTCTTCACCTGCTTCGTAGCGGTGTTTGCGGGTATCGCCATCTCGGCGGCCGCCGCCATCCTCTCGCATCTGGTGGCGAAGGCGGCGCTCCTGCAGGAAGAAAGCGATCTGACTATATAGGAGGCAGAGATGGAAGGCGAAATCATTTTCAATATAGACGTAATGCTTGCCAAAAGAAAGATGAGCGTCACCGAGCTTGCGGATAAGGTGGGCATCACCCTTGCCAATATGTCCGTCTTAAAGAACGGCAAGGCAAAGGCGCTGAAGCTCTCTACCCTGGTGAAGCTCTGCGAGGCTCTCGATTGCCAGCCCGGGGATATCCTCGAGTATAGAAAGGAATAGATATGTCCAAACGTGAACAAAAGAGTCTTTCGGCTGTGTTTTCATCCCCTCTTGCGTTGTGTAAGTGTATTTATGCCACTCTTTGCTGTGTTTATTATCCGTTGTGTCTTTTGACCGACTCGGCTGTCGGTGAATTTCAAAACGTGATCTTACTTGTCTTTTTTGTTATGCCGCTGTGTCTTTTGCCCGCGGTTATGATAGTGATAGGCGGATGGATCACTTATTTTGCCAAAAAGCGGGAAAACGCCTTCAGAGTCGGATTATCTATGGATATACTCGGCAGGATAGCGGGGTGTCTTATGATGGCTTACATAGTAGCCGGCATCATATTCGCGTGCTTTACCGAGTTATTCTATTTATGCATACCGCTGGCGGTGGTGGGAATATCGGTCATAGTCTGCAATATCGCCGTGTGCGTATTGGAGTACAGATTACGCGCTCTCACAACCGGATGGGAAGAGATAAACTATTCGGCTAAGTGGCTGACGGCCACCCGCGTGTGCTCCGTCATATCGGCGGTGTTTTACTTGGGGATTTCCTTTATATTTAAAGGCGACGGTTCACCCCTATGGTGCTTCGCCGCCTGCCTTACCGCACTTCAGTTTTGCGGTATAGAGCCTTTTACACCCTTTTTGCTTGGGAGATATAAAAGTACGTCTGACTTGAGAAAGGCATGATGAGAAAATGTTAGCGATGAAACGTATTTTGGAAACAGTAAAAAGCAAATTCACGTTAATATATGCATTAGTGTTAATGGTATTTGCGGTTATCTTTGGCGGCAATCAAAGTAACTCGGACTTTGCTTTTAGAACCTGGTGGGTTGCCTTCGGCGAGGTAGAATATGTCATACAGCTCGTATTAATTG
This sequence comes from Eubacteriales bacterium, assembly GCA_045546375.1. Taxonomy (GTDB): domain Bacteria; phylum Bacillota; class Clostridia; order Oscillospirales; family CAG-272; genus CAKSEI01. The sequence goes on from JAZQCR010000031.1 coordinate 3,728, forward strand.
TTTTTAACGTCGTTTTGCTATATCTGTCGGAGGTAAGCGTGGCAAGAGGTCTTTTACTTTTTGATGTAGTTTTCATCTCCATTTTTCAGCAAAATGTGTGGATGACCCTTGCGGTATTGCTTGTTGTGGGTATTGCTTTTGCCGTGATGAAGCGCATACCGGTCAGCCGTGTGCGTTCAGCCATTGCGGTCCAGCTCGTCGCGTGTCTGATGATTACGGCATTGGTAAGCGTCATTTGTAATGAACTGACCGTAGGCAAAGAGTTTTTCCGCAGTTATTCCAGCCCTGACGGAGAATACGTCATCATCACAAACGAGTGGAATGGTATAGCGGGCGAGGATTCGTCGTATTTTGTGTGCAGTAGCGGTGACGATGTATATTTACTCTATTTCCGTTTGCAAAAAAACGAGGTGGAGAAATATTATTTCGATATCGGCGATGACGTGCGGGTGGAGTGGCTGAGCAATACACAGTTTAAGGTGGGCGATACCGTCTATCAGGTGCCATCAGAGATAAAAGAAAAGCCGTAGGCGAAATCATCACTATATTGAACGTATGAATTCCGTGATATTATGAACGGCAATATCAAACCCGTAGGGGAGGGGTCTCCCCCTTTCGTATCAAAGGATAAAGTAGTAACAGTATAACTATCGAAAAGCTTCATCCACTATTTTGCTGCGCAAAACGGTCCCCCTCGTCCAACAGAGAAGGTGCGCGCTCCCGCGATATTTCTGTGATAATCCAATCGGCAAGCGCTATCCCGCACCTCCCCCGAAGAGCGGTGGGAGGGGGACCAACCGTCAGGTTGGTGGAAGGGGCTGATACAAACATCCGTAATTATTTGAGCAGTTTCTCTCCTTCCGTCATTCACTGTATTCGTGCCACCTTCCTCATCAGAGGAAGGCAGCGTATTTTTCCTTATCCAAATAGAGAGGGAATCGTGGCAGGAGGAGCGAGTCAAATAATAAGGAGTGTAACTGATGAAAAAAACAATCGTTCTAATATTGATCATACTGTGTTTTGCCTTTTTACAGGGGTGTATCGGCCGTAACGTGCCTCTGTCAGAGTATAGCGGTGGCGAGTTTTTATCCTCGTCGGATTCCCCCGACGGAAAATATACCGTGAACGCATACATCTACCGCGGCAGTGCCACAGAGGCAGAAACAGTCCGTGCTGAGTTGGTTGACAATGATAGCGGTACGCAGAAGAATATATATTTGAAATACCGTGAGCAAAGTGCTCGCTGCGAATGGCTTGATAATACTACGGTGGCAATAAACGGTATAGAGCTCGACGTTAGGAGTGATACTTATGACTGGCGCCGGGATAAAACCGATTGACTCATATCCCCAAAAAAAGGAACCGTGCTTTGCACGGTTCTTTCGGTAATCTATTCAACTTTTACAGTATCTAACATAGGCAGTGATATCTGCACGCAGAAGTATTCGCCCTCCTCGTAGAAGTCGAGCAGTCCCGAGTACTTCTCGAGGATCTGCCGCATCCTATTTATACCGAGGCCGTGACCGCCTTCCTTCCGATATATAGATTATATCATTTGTTGGAGCTTTAAGCAACCTTGCAGGGGACACCATGCACCATAAAATACGCATTTTGCACCACTTTTGGTTTTGCTTTCATTTATGTGATATACTTTTGATAACAAGGAGTCAAAATACATAAAAAGTCACGGTGGTGCATCCCTATTTCGTGTTTTCTTCGTCGGTGATACCTATGATGTAGTCGGCGGAAAGGTCGTAAAAGGCGCAGAGCTTGGCGAGATCCTCTATCTTCAGCTCCGCTCTGCCCATCTCGATGTGGTTGTACCCCTGCTGTGATTTCTGCAGGACCTTTGCCACCTCCGCTTGAGTCAGATCGCGGTCTTCTCTTATATTTCGCAGCCTTTTTCTGTAGTCCATAGTCACACTCCTTTGACGTTCATATTTATGTGTTAATTGTACTTTACTCATAGTGTGAGTATTGACAAATACTCAAAGATTGAGTATAATTGGCGTAATGGAGAAAATTTTCTCGAAAGCCAAACCTTTTAGGCGTTTTTGCTGTCTATAGTATAGAGCGGATGTGATCGGGTGATATATGAAGGACTTAAGCATAGTTTTAGGAGAAAATATACAGCTTTACCGCAAGCGTTCGGGGCTGACCCAGCGCAGCTTGGCAAGGGAATTAGGCGTTACCTATCAAGCCATCTCCAAGTGGGAGAGGGGTAGGAGCACGCCGGATATATCCTTGCTTCCAGAGCTGGCGCGTATTTTCGGGTGCAGTATAGACGAGCTTTTCGCTTGTGAATACTCTTAGAAATAATTAACGTAATGATAAAATCTGTAGGGGTGACCGTCGGTCTTAATACGTTATAACAAATCTCTATTTTTCTCTCTTTTTGGCCCCTCGCCCCTGCAGTTTTTTCTTATTAAAGCGGAGCACTGCGTGTTCGAGTTAATTGGAAATGCTCTGCTTTAGCGGATTTTTTCGTTGCAATTCGTAAGAATTGATGATATAATTATATAACCAAACAGAAAGGAAGAAAGAAATGAAGAATTTATGCAAGAGTCTGTTAGCCATACTGCTTGCCTGCGCCATGCTGATACCCGGTGTGGTAGTCATGGCAGACGAGGAGAGGCTGCCAGTGGACTTCACTGACGTGGATACGGACGACTGGTTCGCCTTTTACGTTGACTATTGCAGTAAGAACGGTCTGGTGAACGGAATGACCGAGACCACCTTTGAGCCGAACACCGCTCTATCCCGCGCTATGTTCGTCACCCTCCTATATCGCTTCCAGGAGGCGAAGGCTACCGAGGGGGCGCAGATGCCCTTTACCGACGTGACAGATGGCCACTGGGGAAGGGACGCTATCCTATGGGCTTATGAGAACGAGATAGTCAACGGCATGACTCCCACCACCTTCCAGCCCGATGCTAAGATCACTCGTGAGCAGATGTGCACCATACTCTGCCGCTTTGCTGACGGTATGGGGTACGCTATGCCTGAGGCGGATCATACCTCACCCTTTATTGACGAGGATGAGATCGCAGAGTTTGCCTACGACTACGTGTATATATGCTACGCCGCAGGCATCGTAAACGGTATCACCGAGGATAGCTTCGGCCCGAGGCAGAATGCGACCAGAGCTCAGGCGTGCACCATCCTAAAAAGATTTATCAACTTCGCTACCTCTGAGTATACCGAGTGGGAGGAAGAGAACGGTAAGGTGAGCTTCGAGTACACCGATAAGTACGGTGTATACGCGGAGGGCTATACCTTAAGCGATGAGGACGGAAACGTCACGGAGTACTATTACGGTGACTATGAGGGCTTCTGGTGTCAGTCCCGTTATCAGTATGACGCTAACGGGAATATGACTCGAGACAGCTACGTAGAGTGCCGTGTGGATGACGTGTTCAAATACACTGAGAATTATACCTATGACGAGGACGGTAACCTCCTGAAGACCGAGTATTCCGACTCGGACGGATACGAGTATACCGAAGCTCGCAGCTATGACGAGAAGGGCGAGCTGATCAAGCGTGAATATGAGGACGGCTACGGTTATACGGAGACTGAAAAATGGACGTATAATGATGACGGTAAGCTGACCGAGTATATAAACGAGTTGGGATACGGTGAGTACTCCGAGGTAGTACGCAGACTGAGAAACTCCTACGATTCCTTCGGCAACCCCGTGCAGTCGGTGGTCGAGGAGGACGGCCTGGAGGTTCTGTCTGTTGACTACGGCTTCAGCAGGGATGCGCAGACCGGCATCTCCCATATGGCCAGCGCATACATCACCGTCGAAGGTACGAACATCATACAGGTACTGACGGGCGGACATGACGAGGACGGCAGAATAACCAAGTATTCTATTATCGAGGAAGGTAACGTCATCTCGGTGGAGCAGGGCTTCGTCGACGGCGCGCTGAGAGAGGTCAAGTATACTGTGGGAAGCGAGGACGGAGACTTGACCATGGTCTTCGGCTATGACGAGCTCGGCGCGGTATCAGACATGTGCTTGAATCAGGGGGATAATACCCTGTCCGTACCCGAGGGCACCTTCACCGGTCCCGACGGTGTGCCCGAGAGCTTCACTATGGCTTCGGACGGTGTAGAGTACACTGCCACCGTGGACTATGGGGCAGGCACCGTCACCGTTAGCGACGGCACGACTACCGAACAGTTAGACGAGGAGGCGGCGGGAGCTATCATGTTTTCACTGGTACTGCTTCACGGCGTGTGCTCAGAGTATGAGGAGTTTACCTCCTACTCCATCATCGACGCTATATCGGAATATCCGATAGTATTGTAAAGAAAAACTCCGCCTTGGCGGAGTTTTTTCGTTGCAATCCGTGAGAATTGATGATATAATTATCTCACCAAGCAGAAAGGAAAAAAGAAATGAAGAGTTTATTTAAGAGTATGTTAGCTGTGCTGCTGGCGTTGGCTATGCTTATCCCCGGCGGCTTTGTCTTTGCCAAGGAGCCGGTGGACTTTACCGACGTGGACGCAGACGACTGGTTTGCGCCCTACGTTGACTATTGCTCGGTGAACGGTCTCGTTAACGGTATGACCGCCACTACCTTTGAGCCGAATACGTCACTTTCACGTGCCATGTTCGTGACCATTCTTTGCCGTTCTATGAAAGCGTATGCGCCGGAGGGCGCAGAGATGCCATTTACCGACGTTCCCGAAAAGCACTGGGCAAAGGACGCTATACTCTGGGCGTATAATTCGGGTATAGTCAACGGTATGACCCCCACCACCTTCCGGCCCGACGGGCTTATCACCCGTGAACAGATGTGCACCATCATCTGCCGCTTTGCGGATGCTGCGGGCTATGATATTCCTATGGCTGAGAGCTACGGTATCTTTGCGGACGAGGATGAGATATCCGACTGGGCGTATGACAGTGTATTCGTATGCTACGCCGCAGGCATCGTAAACGGTATCACTGAGGATAGCTTCGGCCCGAAGCAGAATGCTACAAGGGCTCAGGCCTGCGCCATCCTCCAGCGCTTCTACCGCATTGCCACCCACGAGTATAACGAGAGTGAGGAGCAGGACGGCAAGGTCACCTTCACCGAGGCCGATAAGTTCGGTGTGTACGCTACCGGCTACTATTTATACGATGAGAACGGCAATCAGCTCGAGTATTACTACGAGGAGGCCGGCTTTAATAAGAAGGTCGAATACAAGTATAACGAGCTTGACTTACTCATAGAGATAAAGTACGTCGACTCGGACGGATACGAGACCCTTAGCGTCAATACCTATGACGAGAACGGATCACTTCTTACTAACAAGTATACCACCTCCGACGGATACTCCGACGAGACGACCCATAAATACGATGAGAGCGGCAGAATGACGGAGAGTACCTACTCCGATTCCGACGGCTACTCTAACACCGAGAATTATGCCTATGACGAGATGGATAATATCATCGGATACAGGTTTGCTAATTCCGAGGGAGAATGGTATGACGAGGAATTTGAGTATGACGGTAAGGGCAACCTGCTGAAGCATAAGTACGTGGATTCCGACGGGTATGAGTATACCGAGACCTATGCATATAACGAGGACGAGGAAAAGACCGAGTATAGTTTCGTCGATTCCGACGGATATACCGAAAGCGAAAAGTATACCTACGAGGGAGGCCGCCTTGTAAAGGCTGTAAAGAAGAACAGTGACGGGGTAGACGTCGAGATAGATATGGAGTATAAGGGCGGTAACCTCGTCAGCGCCAAGAAGAAGGACGGCGGCCAGCCGGTCATCGACATCACCCAGAAGTTTAACGAGGACGACTATATCAGTGAGTTCGTCATTAAGGAGTACACCGACGGCAGAGACGACTATATGATCATCCGTTTTGGTGAGAGCGGTGAGTATTCCTCGGCAGAGTACTTTGACAGCAAGTATAATGAGGAGACCGGAGTAGGTGCTACCTATTACTTTGATGAGAATTCCTTTAACGGCCCGGATGGTGCGCCTTCGCACTTTAAGCACAAGATAGATCTCGAGGATTACGCTATGCAGAACGTCACCTTCGACTATGACGAGGGTACGGTCTCTGTGACGGATGCTTACGGCGGCAATTTCGATACCATCGACAGCAACTTAGGACAGAGCATGCTGCTTCCCGCTTTGGCTGTGCAGGGCTACGCTCAGTATATTGCACCCATGTACGATACCGACGTTATGTTTTATTTCTTTTAATCAGACGGAAAACTCCGCATTTTTTGCGGAGTTTTCTTTTTAGTTATTGTTTTAGCTTTTTATTTATGGTATACTATTCCTTGTTAAAAAGGAAGGTATAAAATGAAGTTATTAAAATCCTCCGTCACGGATATGACACAAGGCTCCGTGTGGAAAAACATCGTGTATTTCACTATCCCTATGCTGATAGGCAATATCGCCCAACAGCTTTACAGCACCGTTGACAGCGTTGTGGTCGGTAAATACGTAGGTGATAACGCTCTTGCGGCGGTAGGCAGCGCTATGCCTATCTTAAATATGCTCCTGGTGCTTTTTATCGGCATCTCGGCAGGTGCGGGTATAATGGTATCCCAGTATTTCGGCGCGAAGAACAGAAAGGCGCTGTCCTACACCATAGGTAACTGTATCACCGCTACAGCCATCGCCTGCGTCGGACTGATACTCGCTATGACCTTCGTCATCGACCCTATGCTACGTGTGCTGAATACCCCGGCGTCCATTCACGAGTGGTGCGCCGATTACCTGAAGATATCCCTGTGGGGCGTTGCCGGTATGGCGTACTATAATATCCTTTCGGGTATTATACGCGGAATGGGCGATTCCGTTTCCGCTCTGATCTATCTTTTGGTCGCTACCGTCATCAATATCGTGCTTGATATATATTTCGTTGCGGGACTCGGTATGGAGGTAGCGGGCGTTGCCCTGGCTACCGTTATCGCCCAGGGGATCTCCTCTGCACTCTGTCTTGTGAAGCTCTCCCGTATGGGCGTTCACTTCGATTTCGGACTAAAGTATATGGTGCCAAAGTCACAGTACATACTGACTCTCGTGCGCCTGGGCATACCCTCCGGTCTCACCCAGGCTATCTTTTCTTCCGCTATGATAATCGTTCAGTCACTGACCAATCAGTTTGGTGAGCAGTTTATCGCCGCAAACGTGATCATAATGCGTGTGGACGGCTTCGCTATGATGCCTAACTTCTCATTTGGCACGGCGCTGACCACCTTTGCGGGACAGAACGTAGGTGCGGGGCTCTACGACCGCGTTAAGAAGGGCGCTAAGCAGGGTACTCTCATCGCTGTGGGCTGTTCTACCGCCATTACTCTTATCATCCTTCTTTTCGGTAAGAATCTTATGGGACTTTTCACCGAGACCGAGGCGCTGGTGAATGAGAGCTATCGGCTCATGATGATACTGGCGGTGGGATACATCGCCGTTGCCGTGACCCAGAGCCTCTCGGGCATTATGAGAGGTGCGGGCGATACTATGACGCCTATGTGGATATCCCTTATAACCACCGTTGCCTTCCGCGTTCCCGTGGCGTACGGCATTTCCTTTTTAACGAGAAGTGAAGAGCTGCCCCACGGTATCAAGGAATGTATACAGATATCTCTGCTTTGCTCCTGGGTAATGGGTGCTGTGATCACCGCTATATTCTACGCACGCGGTAAGTGGAAGAGCAAGGCTATAAAGGATTAAGTTATGGAAAGACTTGAAAAACTGTACGAGGGGCGCTCCCCCTTTCACGGCGAGATGCACGATCACTCGGCGAGCGGAGGCACCAGCGACGGCAAGAGACCGCTGTCCCATTGGCTGGGCGCTATGGAGGCGCTGGAGCTTGACTTCGCCGCTATCCTTGACCATAGACAAGTGCGTCATATGTTCGAGCCCGAGTGGGAGGACGGAGTATTCATCGGGGGCACAGAGCCTGCCGTGCTTATCTCCGACAGTACCGCCGAAAAGGCGTGGATGCACTATCTTATGATATTCGAGGGACCCGAGCCGGTAATGGAGCTGCTCTCTCATTTCCCCGAATACGGATATACGGGAGGTGTGGAGGGTCATTTCGACTATCCTGCCTTTACCCGTGAGCATTTCTGCGAGCTTATCGACTACGTGAAGGAGCATGGCGGCTTCTTCGTCCATCCTCACCCGAAGCAGTGTATGATAAGCGACGAGCCCCTTGATTATTGGTTCCGTGACGGGACGGGCATAGAGGTCTTTTACGGTCATTACGAGACCCGTTGGACTGAGGAAAACTACGCCCTGTGGTGCGAGCTTCTTCGCCTCGGAAAGCGTGTATGGGCGTGTGCGGGAGGCGACTGGCACGCCTGCGCCTCTGACGGTGCTATCACCACCTTTTACGCCACCGAAAAGAAGAATTCCGCATATCTTGAGCCCCTTCGCCGCGGCGACTTCGTCTGCGGCGGCGTCGGCATAAGGATGGCTATAGGGAATACCCTTATGGGCGGCAGCTGCTCCTTTGAGGGAGAAAAACTGCTCGTGGGTATCTCTGATTTTCATAAGAGCGTGCGGCATAGCGAGCATACCTACCGCGCGGACGTTATCACCGATCGTGGCGTGGTGTACTCTACGTCCATCACCTGCACGGAGCCTGCGTTTATCTGCCTTGATACCGAGGACTGCGCCTTCTACCGCGTGGAGATCTTCGATACCTTGAGGGATAAGCGCATAGCTATCGGCAATCCTATTTGGAATGATAGATAATTTGGAGTGAGAAATGAAAAAGTTTGATGTACACACACATCTCGGATACAGCAAAAGCGAATCCGATCTGCTTACGCACTTAGAGGAAGCGGGGCTGTACGGCGCCTGCGTTTTCTCTTATCCGCCGACAGAGCACAATTCTGCGATCGGAAAGGATTTTGATGCGAGACTTGAGCACGTGCTCGGCTTTGTGTCAAAGGACAGAGAGCGCCTTTACCCCGTGCTGTGGGTCCATCCCGATGAGCTAAGTATCATCGATAATATCGACAAGGCCGTAGAGGCGGGCGTTGCGGCATTCAAGATGATCTGCAATAATTATTATGTCTATGAGGAGAAGAGCATGGCCCTTGTCCGCAAGATCGCGGCCGGCGGCAAGCCTATCTTCTTCCATACGGGCATCCTGTGGGATGGGACGGTCTCTTCCGACTATAACCGCCCCTTGCACTTTGAGCATCTTATCGGAGTGGAGGGACTGCGCTTCTCCATGGGGCATTGCTCCTGGCCGTGGATAGACGAGTGCATCGCACTGTACGGTAAGTTCTTAAATACCCGTTCCAGATGCAACACGGCGGATATGTATTTCGACCTGACACCGGGCACTCCCGAGATCTACAGAGAGGAGCTTATCACTAAGCTTTTCACCGTGGGCTATGACGTTTCGGCTCATATGATGTTCGGTACGGACTGCAATGCCGAGGACTACAACAGCGCCTGGTCTAAGAAGTGGCTGGATACCGACCGCAGGCTGATGGATAAGCTGGGCGTTTCCAAGGCGTGCAGAGAAAACCTCTATTATAATAACCTTATGGAATTTTTGGGTATATCCGAGAGTGGAAAAGAGATGGCGATCCCCGAGTGCGACGACGCTAATGCGTGGAGCCCTGTAAACGAAAACGTAAGGGAGATCATTGAGGGATGGTATAAGAAGCTTGGCTTTGACCGCTGTTATGACAGGGATTTCTACCGTGCTCTTGAGGAAATAAAGGTATCCGACGCGGTGAATATCCGCGAGTACGACAAGGGGTGCGAGGACGGACTTCGTAATCTGCTCTCCTTCCTATATATGTGTGAGGACGTGGCGGAAAAGTATCGCGAGATGGGCATTTCCGACGAGATACTCGTTGACACCCTGTACGATATCGTTTTGTGGACGAGAAACTGGAGCAAGGTTAAGGGCCGCACCTACTTAGGTGAGCTTGGATGGCTTACAAACCACATGACGGGACGACTGCATAAGATAGGCAGACTTCAGTTCTGCCGCGGCAGATGCGATATGGATATCCCCGAGCTCGGCATTAAAGAGGGTGAGCCTATTTTAGAGATACATATCCCTGCCCGTGGGCCTCTCACAAGGGAAGAGTGCGAAGAGTCTATTGCCATGGCGAAGGAGTTTTACGCAAAATACTATCCCGACTACGATTATAAGTGCTTCACCTGCTCCTCCTGGCTTATGGACGGTACTCTTAAGGAGCTGTTGTCAGACGAGAGTAACATCATCCGTTTTCAGGATATGTTTACCGTTATCGGGCGGCACGAATCCTATTCGCTCTTGAAGTATCTTTTCGGTTGGGATACAAGACGGGAGAATCTTTCGGAGCGCGAGCCTACCTCCTCCTTTGCAAGGAAGGTCAAGGAGAGGGTGATGCAGGGGGGCAAGTTCTACTCTGCATTCGGTTATATGAAGAAATAAGATCATGTCGGATGAGCCGTTTTTGTCTCAACCGTTGTGATATAATTTTAGCGGAACATCAGAGCAAGTCAATTTACGTTGGCACCGTGGGCGGGTCGCCCTCGGGAAGCATACAGAAGATCTCGGGCTCACTTCGTTCGTACGAAGCGGCTATGCAGTATGAAAATGCCCACCTTGTGGGCCCGAATACTGCACCGCGCTCCGTGATTCACATTGTTTTGTTCCGTGCAGGAGGGGAGAAAAGTAATGGATATAATAGTATATAAGGAGCTTTCCTCCCTTGCCTGCGACCTTGGCGTATCGGGGCATACCCTCTACGCCTTATCGAATCATATCGGTGCCCATTATAAAAAGGTGCTTATCCCCAAGGGCGGCGGAGAGTGCCGCGAGCTTCACGTGCCCGATAAGCTGCTTAAGACGGTACAAAAGCGCATAGCGGAAAGGTTGCTGACCCTTGAGAGGGTATCACCGTACGCTACCGCCTACAGACCCGGTTGCTCGCCTATGGCCAATGCCGGTCACCATATGGGCGCTCCCGTGCTCCTTAAGATGGATATAAGACGTTTTTTCGATCACGTGATCTACCCCGTGGTAAAGGAAAAGGTCTTTCGAGGGGAGCGGTATTCCGAGAGCAACAGAATACTTTTGACACTTCTTTGTATGTATAAGGACACCTTACCCCAGGGAGCACCCACCTCACCCGCCATCTCCAATATCGTAATGCGGGATTTCGACGACAGGGTAGGCGCCTGGTGTGCCGAGCGCGGTATACGGTATACCAGATACTGTGACGACCTTACCTTTTCGGGTGATTTCGACCCCGCGCCAGTTAAGGCCTTCGTTCGCGAAGAGCTGATAAAAATGGGCTTTTACCCTAATGATAGAAAGACGGTAGTCCTTCGTAACGGACAGAGAAAGACGGTTACGGGCATCGTCGTAAATGAAAAGCTGAATACCGCCTCCGACTACCGCAGGAGTCTGCGTCAGGAGATACGCTTTTGCAAAAGGTACGGCGTCGCAGATCATTTAAAGCACGTGGGTAAGGAAACAGTCAGCGTGCGCTCCTACCTTTCACAGCTTTTGGGCAGGGCGAACTACATCCTGCAGGTGGATAAGGATAACGCCGAGGTCAAGGGCTATAAAAGATGGATAATCGAACAGTTCCGCGAGGTTTAAAAAGCGAGCATTTGCTCGCTTTTTTGCTTTTTGCGGTTGATAATGAAAAGTCAAAGTGCTATAATTATAGAAAACGGTTGCTTTTTGTAACAAATTGAATTTTTTTGCGTCTTAATGAGTATAAAGACATTTTAGGAGAGAAGATGCGTACCGACCGTATAAATATAAAGGTAATTATGATCGCCCTGGTGCTCATAGGGGCGCTGCTCGGCGGCGTTTTTGCCGTTGATCTGATAGAAGACAGCGTGGGTATGCCCGTGTTCTATGAAGGAGAAATGCAGAATATCTGCGTGCGTGTCACCGAGGTCTGCTCCTCCAACAGAAGCATACTTATGACAGAGGATGTTCAGTACCCCGACTATATCGAGCTTTATAACTACGGAGAGAGCTTTGACCTCTCCGAGCTTGGCCTTACTACCGATGCCGAGAACAAGGTGGAGTACGAATTTGAAGAGGGAGTCTTCGAGGCGGGCAGCTATATCGTGGTCTTCCTTGATGGCGTGGACGTCCCCTTCAGGCTTTCAAAGCAAGGCGGCGAGTATTTAGCGGTGGTATCGGGTGACGGTGTGGTTATCGACAGCCTGACGACCCTTGCCATGGAGGGTGATGAAGTTATGCTCCGTGAAGAGGAGGGCTTTGTCGTTTCCCGCGAGGCTTCTCCCGGTTATCCCAATACCGAGGAGGGCGTGGCAGCATTTCTTGATTCTTCTGAAGGCAGGATGCCTCTTGTGATAAACGAGGTGTTTACGGCAAACAGTCACACTCTTCCCGACTCCTTCGGGGCTTTCAGCGACGTTATCGAGCTTAAGAATCTCGCCTCGGAGGAGGTGAGCACCGCGGGCTATTGTCTTTCCGATTCTGCCAAGGACCGCGCGCAGTACCCTCTGCCTGAGGTTACCCTTTTTCCGGGTGAGACCCTTCTCGTTTTCGCTTCGGGCGCCGACACCGTCACCGAGGACGGACAGATCCATGCTAATTTCCGCCTCTCCGAAGGGGAAGAGCTCATCCTTGCCACGTCGGGTAGATATAACTACCTGAAGATGGAGAAGTGCGAAACCGGATATTCTTTTTCCCGTAACTCCGAGGGAGGCTATGAGATAATGGCGGCCACCCCCGGCTTTGAAAACAGCGAAGCGGGATACGAGGAGTTTGCCGATAGCCGAATAAATAAGGATAGTCCCATTATCATAAGTGAGTTGCTTTTCGCTCAGGATCAGACGCCCTATGGCGGCGCTCTGCGTGACGTTATTGAGATATATAACAGAAGCGATAAGCCCGTTTCCACCCGGGGCTATTACATCAGCGACGAGGAGGACGAGCCCTATAAGTTCCCGCTTCCCGTTATGACCCTTGAGGCAGGGCAGTGCACGGTGCTGTATGCTGAGGACGGAGAGGGGGATAACCTTTGCGGCTTTGCCCTTTCCACAGGTGAGTCATTATACCTTACCTGCCCTGACTATAGACGCACCGAGTTCGTTTCCTGCGCGCCTGCAGGCAGAGGGCTCTCCCGTAATTATCTTGAGGATAAGGGAGAGGCGGTGTACGTGTCCGCCCCCGTTTCCATAGGCTATCCCAATACACAGGCGGGTCAGCAGGCGTATATTTCCGCTATCCGACCGAATACGGTGGAGATAAGTGAGATAGTTTCCTCTAACAATATGTTATTCCCGGGCCCCTACGCCACCTACCACGATTTCATAGAACTGCATAACCGAGGGGACAAGGAGGTAACCCTCACGGGCTGGTACCTCTCCGACGACCCGAAGGAGCCGCGTAAGGGCTCTCTTGACGGAGTGGTCATACCGGGCGGAGGATACGTTGTTATAATTCTGTCAAGCGACGGTATCAACCTGCCCGACGGCTACCACACAGTGCCCTTCGCCATAAACGCATCGGGCGAGGAGCTCACCCTGTCAAAGGGTGATGAGATAATCGACAGCGTGTCTGTGCCCTCTTTGGCGCGGAATACCTCTTACGGCAGAGCTTATGGGGCAGACGGCTTCTCTATCCTTTACGAGACAACGCCGAATCACCCTAATTCTGCAGGCAGAAGTGCGCCTACCCCGGAGCCCCTTGCCTCCAAGGCGCAGGGCGTCTACGGCGAAGGGCTCACCCTGGAGCTTTCGGGAGAAGGGGAGATATACTATACTCTGGACTGCACCGTCCCTACGGCCGATTCTATAAGGTATACCGAGCCCTTAAGGATAACGTCCACTACGGTGGTGCGCTGTATGGCCTTGGCCGAGGGCAAGGAACCCAGCAACGTGTGCGATCTTACGTATATAATAAACGAGGGGGACACCCTGGAGGCGGTGTCCCTGGTCACGGACCCCGATAACCTCTTTAATTACTATACGGGCATTTATGAGGAAGGCCCCAACGCCTCTCCGAATCATCCGCATTTCGGCGCTAACTATCATTTGAATACAGAGAAGCCTGCGTCGGTAGCCTTTTTTCCCGTTGAGGGCGAGGGCTTTTACGAGAATTGCGGAGTGAGGATGTTCGGCGGTTACTCAAGGGCTCAGCCCAAGAAGTCCTTTGCTTTGTTTTTCAGAAACGTGTACGGCGCCTCATCCCTTGACTATCAGGTCTTCGAGGACGACCCTCTCGCTTCCTTTGAGGCGATAGTGCTTCGTAATACGGGTCAGGATTTCTACCGTTCATCCATGCGTGACGCGATGATCACGGATATGGCAGGGGACTACCTGGGGCTGGATGTGCAGAAGAACCGTCCCGTGGTCCTTTATCTGAACGGCGAGTTCTGGGGCATCTACTTTATAAGGGAAAAGGTAAGCGAGAACTACGTGGCGGGGCACTATAATGTGGATCCCGACGAGACCATCATCGCGGGTGGCAGCGGATGGAGCTCAGGCACCTTCCGTCAGATACTCACATATTCTCAGCAGAATGATATGTCACAGCCCGAGCACTACGAATATATATGCTCTCAGATCGACGTAGATAATTACGTTGACTACATCGCCGCCCAGATGATAATAGGTAATACGGATCTGGGCAACGTAAAGATGCTCTACTGTAATGGCAAATGGCGCTGGATAATGTACGACGTGGACCAGTCCTTTTCGGGCTCGGGGGTCAACGTGATATATAAGTACCTTTATCTCTTCGGGCCGGATACAGGCGATATTACGGTGAATCTTGTGAATATGCTTGTGAAAAACGATCAGTTCAGGGCCTCGCTCTTAAAGGAATTTGCCTATCAGCTTGAGAACGTCTGGACACCCGAGAACGTCAACCGTTATATCGACGATTACTTAGCGAAGATACTTCCCGATATGCATAGGGAATGCGAGCGCTGGATGAAGGATTACGGCTCCTGGGAGCGCTCGGTGCAGAGCTTGCGAAATTTCATAGCCGACCGTGAACACTTCATCATCCAACAGCTTAAGGAGCAGTTTATCTTAAGCGACGAGGAGATGAGGGGCTACGGCTTTAATATATGAGGACAGCATGGCAGAAAGAACAGAAGAAAAATACCTTCTCGATATGGCGGAGTATTCCGCCATATCGGCGAGGATAAGAGCCGTGATGGCCGCCGACTCAAACGGAAAGGACGGCGGCTACAGCATATCGTCACTTTACTTTGACGATCCTCACGACACCGCTCTGCGTGAAAAAGAGGACGGAGACGCGGTGCACGTTAAATACAGGGTGCGTACCTATAACGGCGAGGCGGGGTATATCCGCCTTGAGAGAAAAATAAAAAAAGGGCTAATTACCGAGAAAAAGTCCGCTAAAATAAGCGAAGGAGAGCTCGTCTCCATACTGTCGGGGGAGGGGCTGCCTGAGGGAAGCGTCGCCTTCGGTCTTTTCAGCGAGATGCGCTCAAGGCTGTTTTTGCCCGTAGTTACGGTGCGTTACGACAGAGAGGCGTACGTTTACCCGTCCCTCGGCGTGCGCGTCACCTTTGATAAAAACGTGGACAGACTGCCGCCCGACGCCCACTGCCTTTTCGGAAATAGTGACGGAGCCCTCCCCGCTATAGAGCGCGGTCAGGTCATAATGGAGATAAAGTATTCGGGACGGTGTCCCTCGTTTATCAGAAAATGTATGGGTGCGGGCTGTACACAGCTTTCGGTATCCAAATACGCTTTGGCAAGGAGAGTTTAATATGAGTATTTTTGACGCGATCAAGAAAAGCGTGCTGGAGGGCTTTTCCGCCCAGATGACGCTTGCCGACATTATTATTTCACTTGGTTCAGCCTTCTTGGCAGGGCTCTTTATACTGGCGATATACCGTCTTACACGCACGGGCGTTTCGAGAAACAGACAGATAGAGTCAACTCTTCTTTTGGTGACTCCTATCTCGGCGATGATAGTACTGACCATTACCTCTAACCTGGCGCTGTCCCTGGGTATGGTGGGTGCGCTGTCCATCGTGCGCTTCAGGACCGCCGTAAAGGACGCTTCGGATACCGCGTTTATGTTCTGGTCGGTGGCGTCCGGTATCACCGCAGGCGCGCACTTCTATAAGATAACGCTTATCGGCTGTATCTTCATCGGTCTGGTTGCCTTTTTGGTGTTAAAGCTTACCTCCGTAGGCGCTCGTCCCTATCTTTTGGTCATTCGTATGAAGCCGGGGGCAAAAACGGACAAGGCGGAGAAGCACCTTGGCGAGAAAAGGATACCCTTCCGCCTTTCTTCCGTCGTCAGCTGTGACGCCTACGTGGAGGCTATCTACGAGGTGGCTGTATCCCGCTCGGGTGACGATTTGGTCGGTGTGATCACCGCTCTTCCCGAGACGGTCAGCGTATCCCTTGTTGATTGCAAATAAAAACCGTAAAAAAGACAAAATAATCAAAAATTCTTCATTTTCTTATTGACTTTATTTTTAAGAGTGCTATAATATCCGTCGGACTGTTTTATTTGCACTAAAAGGAAGAGAAAATGAAGGATTTTTATTTGAAGCCCGAACTTATCAATTCGCTTAAGGGCTATAACAAAAAACAGCTTGCAAACGACCTCATCGCGGGTGTTATCGTAGCGATAATCGCCCTGCCTCTGTCTATTGCCTTGGCACTGGCATCCGGCGTTGAGCCTGCCTGCGGCGTGTATACCGCTATCGCGGCGGGCTTTATCGTGTCCCTTTTCGGCGGAAGCCGCGTGCAGATAGCGGGGCCCACCGCCGCCTTTGCCACTATAGTGGCAGGTGTCGTAGCTACACAGGGGATGGACGGACTGTTCCTTGCCACCGTTATGGCGGGTGTACTGCTTATCCTAATGGGTGTCTTTAAATTAGGCAGCTATATAAAGTATATGCCTCACACCATCACTGTGGGCTTTACGGGCGGTATCGCCGTGACCATCCTTTTAGGACAGATAAAGGATTTCCTCGGCATTACCTACGGAGAGGGCATCCGCCCTGTCGAGACCGTAGAGAAGATAGAGGCTAACCTTGAGTTTGCATCCACCTTCAGCCCTTGGGCGCTTCTTGTGGGCGGTATAAGCCTTGCGATACTTATTATATACCCTAAGCTCGAGAAGCGAGTGCCTCCGTCTCTCATCGCTGTGCTGGTCAGTTCACTTTTAGTTGGACTTATCCCCGCCTTGGGCGAGAACGTATATACCATAGGCGACCTCTACACCATCCCTGCAGGACTTCCCAAGGTGGACTTTGCGGGTATGGAGATAGATCTCGATAAGATCGTCGCCGTTATTCCCAATGCCTTTACCATCGCAATCTTAGCGGCTATCGAATCACTGCTCTCCTGCGTGGTGGCAGACGGAATGGTGGACGCAAAGCACAATTCCAACTCTGAGCTGGTGGCTCAGGGCCTTGGCAATATCGCATCGGTATTCTTTGGCGGTATCCCCGCTACGGGTGCCATCGCAAGGACCTCGGCAAACGCCAAGAACGGAGGCAGGACCCCTATTGCGGGTATGACCCACGCAGTGGTGCTCCTCCTGGTGCTCTTGTTTTTGATGCCCTACGCCTCCCTTATCCCAATGCCCACCATTGCCGCTATCCTTTTTATGGTGGCATATAATATGAGCGAGTGGAGAAAGTTCGTCAAGATATTTAAGGAAAAGCACCTTGACTACATAGCCGTGCTGCTGCTGACCTTTGCCCTCACCGTCATCTTTGACCTGGTGGTGGCCATCGCCGCAGGTGTGGCTCTGCAGATAGTATTCATTGTCATCAAAAAGATAAGGAAATAAGTCCCGGGTAGAGGACTTTTTTTCTTGCTATTATCATACTTTTGTGGTACAATTATCAAGAGGATGAAATATAATGAAATATTTATGCGAATCATATACCCATGTAGGCGGAAGGGAGAATAACGAGGATTCGTTTCTCGTTTTCGGCTCTCGGAACGGCATCCTGCTGGCGGTAGCAGACGGTCTGGGCGGTCACGACTGCGGCGAGGTCGCCTCCGGCATTGCAACTCAAACGCTGAAGGAAGAGTTTGAGAAGGAGGATTTTGACCCCGTAAGTGCTATCCGCCTTGCCAATTGCCGCATTATGCGGAAGCAGACGGAAAGCGGTCTTGCAATGAAGACTACGGTCTGCGTCGCCTGGATAAAGGATGGCTCGGCTCAGCTCTGCCACGT
This sequence comes from Eubacteriales bacterium, assembly GCA_045546375.1. Taxonomy (GTDB): domain Bacteria; phylum Bacillota; class Clostridia; order Oscillospirales; family CAG-272; genus CAKSEI01. Next base: position 21,900 of record JAZQCR010000031.1, read on the forward strand.
AGGCGACAGCAGGATATACGCCTTTTTTAAAGGCGGTATCGCCTATCAGTCTATAGACCACAGCGCTTCCCAAATGGCGGTAAGCGTAGGAGAGATAACCCCTGCGGAAATAAGGAATCATCCGGACCGCAATAAGCTCATCCGTGCCCTTGGGGTCGACGATGAGGTAAGGGTGGATTCCATTACCCTTGAGGGTGAGTGCTTCGACTCCTTGCTTCTCTGCTCAGACGGCTTTTGGGAATTCGTTTTAGAGGACGAGATGCTTGCCACCCGCACGGCTACTGCCGACCCTGCCGTATGGCTTTCCGAAATGCGCGGGATCATGACCCCCAGACTGCCCGAGGGGACGGATAACAACACTGCTATTGTATTAATTAAAGATGGAGATATAATATGACGTACTGTTCTTTTTGTATGGAGCCTATTGAACCCACGTATAAGGTCTGCCCTCATTGCGGTAAGCCTACCGCCTCCGAGATCCCTGCGCACCATCTGCTTCCGGGAACCGTCCTTAACGGCAAGTTCTTAGTAGGTGCTGCCCTTGGCGAAGGCGGATTCGGCATTACTTACATAGGCCGTGACCTGACCCTGGATATCAAGGTCGCGATCAAGGAGTTCTTCCCCAGCGGCTACGTAAACCGTACGGGTAACGCCTCCCCCAATGTGACCTGCAGTGTTACAGACGAGCGAAAGGACGTATTCGACAAGGGAAGGGAACGCTTCTTACGTGAGGCACGCATTTTAGCGAAGTTTTCCTCCGAGCCCGGTGTCGTTGAGGTTCGTGATTTCTTCGAGGCGAATAATACCGCTTATATCATAATGGAGTACTTAGACGGAGCGGACTTAAAGCAGATGCTTCGCAGCGGCGGCAGGATGGCGCCGGGTCGCGTGATCGAGCTTATGATGCCCGTCATGAAGACCCTTACCAAGATACACGCCCAGGGACTTATCCACCGTGATATAAGCCCCGATAATATCCGCATGTGCAGAGGAACTGCGAAGCTTCTCGACTTCGGCGCGGCCCGTGACGTTTCCGCTGCGGCAAACAAGAGCCTTTCTGTGATGCTGAAGCCCGGCTTTGCCCCCGAGGAGCAGTACCGCAGCCGCGGTGATCAGGGCGCGTGGACCGATGTTTACGCCCTCTGCGCCACTATGTACGTGTGCATCACGGGCGTTACCCCCGACGATGCTACTCAGCGTGTATTCAAGGACGAGGTCAAGGCTCCTTCCGCCATGGGCATAGTAATAGCGCCTAATATCGAGTATGCTATTATGAAGGGTATGGCTATCAAGCAGGAGGACAGATTCCAGACGGTTGACGAACTGATCAACGCCCTTACGGGCACGGCGGCACCTATGGGAGGTGCCAATGACGGCCGCACCGTTGCCGTAAACCACGCCGCACCTGCGGCACAGGGCCCCGCTTATCAGCCTTCGCGTCCTCAGCCTCAGCCCCAGCCTCAGTACAGCGCCCCTGCGCCTGCATATAACTCACCCGCACCAAAGAAAAAGGGCGGAAAGGGCATACTGATAGCGCTCGTTCTGATCATACTTGCGGCGGCGATAGCAGTCGGCGCATACTTTGTGATCAATAACGACGACGGCGGCAAAGACCGCAAGAAGGACAGCGGTACCACGGAGGCCACCGGCGGCGCCTCGGAGCCCGGCGATGAAGTGAGGATCAGGTTCTCTATGGACGGTGTTGAATACGGACTGCCCTGCAGCTTCTCCGACTTCACCGACAACGGATGGACTATCTACCGTTATTCCGATATAGACACCAATACCATCATACCTGCCAACTCCTATTCCTTCTGCTTCTTCGAGAAGAACGAGGAGGACGTAAACGTTCTTGTATTCAACGATTCCGACGAGGCGAAGCCTGCAAAGGAATGCAAGGTAGGTAATATCAACTTCACCCTCTCTGAATTTGACGTTGTTCTTCCCGAGGGTGTCAGCGGTGTCCCCACAAAGGATCAGCTCATAGAGGCATACGGTGAGCCCTACTATATATACGAGGCTGAGGATTACGTTTCTCTTGATTTCGTTTTAGATGAGAAATACAACGTGTATATGACCTTCATGTGCTATCTCAATGAGGAGGACATGAAGTATTCCACCGCGACCTTAAACGGTATGAATACCATAGATCTTGAGTACGTAGACCCCGAGACCTTGGAGGAAGGTGAGCCCACACCAGACGATGAGCCCACCGAGACGCCCACCGAGGAACAGACCGAAGCGCCTACCGCCGCACCCACCGAGACACCCACCACTGCGCCTACCGAGACACCTACCGAGCCTTCAAAGCCTTTTGACGGTCAGATGTCCGACAACCTTTTCGACTTCACCTTCAAGCTGGAGGGGAAAGTATATCAGCTCCCCTGCGACTACGCGGAGCTCGCCGCTGACGGATGGTATATCTCCTACGGCGGCACTGAGGATACGCAGTTGGACGATAAGACCTATATGTATCTTTCCATGAAGAAGAACGATGCCAAGTTCACCGCGTACGTATACAATGTCAGCGGATCGGCAAAGTCGATTAAGGACTGTAGGATAGGCTTCATCGACTTCCATAACGACGCAGGCATCGAGCTTGCCAAGGGTATCACGCCTCTGTCCACAAGGGAAGAGGTCATAGCCGCATTCGGCGAGCCCGTCAAGGAGGCCACCTATGACAATTACTCTCGCCTTGAGTATACGATAAACGGCGACGTATTCGTCAAGTTCTATTGCTATACCGAGCGCACCGAGCTGTTCTCACGTATTGAGATCAAGAATTTCATTTATTAACTTTAAAAGCCCCGAGTTGTCGGGGCTTTTGGATTTTTTGGTATAATATATTTATGAATTTTATGCAAATTTATGCACGTTTAACAAAGTTTGAAAATCTGCGCAAACCCTATTGCACTGAACACAATGCTGTGCTAAAATTAGTTTTGATCGGGCATATAGATACCGAATTAATATTAAAAAGAGGAATGTAAACATGACAGTATTTGACGTGCTAACCATGGTAGGCGGTCTGTGCCTTTTCCTGTTCGGTATGAACCTGATGGGGGAGGCGCTGGAGCGCCGAGCGGGCAGTAAGCTGGAGCTTATGCTCAGTAAGCTCACAGGTAATCAGTTTTTCGGATTTTTGACCGGTCTTGCGGTGACCTCTGTTATTCAGAGCTCGTCCGCTACCACAGTAATGGTGGTCGGCTTCGTAAACTCGGGTCTGATGACCCTGAGGCAGGCTATCGGCGTTATTATGGGTGCCAATATCGGTACCACCGTTACCGCCTGGGTCCTCAGCCTTGCGGGTATTGAAGGCGGAGGCTTCCTCGACCTTCTGAAGCCCTCATCCTTCACACCTATCCTTGCCGTTATCGGTATAGTTATGTATATGGGTAAGAATGCCAAGCGTAAGGATATAGGAGTTATCCTCTTGGGCTTTGCTACCCTTATGTTCGGTATGGACACCATGAGCGACGCCGTTTCGGGACTTAGTGAAGCGGCTTGGTTCAAGGATATGTTCATTATGTTCACCAATCCTGTCTTAGGCGTGCTGGCAGGCGCTATCCTTACTGCTATCATTCAGTCCAGCTCTGCTTCCGTGGGTATCCTGCAGGGTCTGGCGGCAGAGACGGGGGCTATCTCATACGGCGCGGTTATACCCATTATCATGGGTCAGAATATCGGTACCTGTATCACCGCTATTCTTTCCTCCTTCGGTACAAATAAGAATGCGAAGCGCGCCGCTACGGTGCATCTTTTCTTCAATATAATCGGCACCGTGGTATGGCTTTCCGTTTTCACCCTGGTGACCAACCTCGTTACCATCCCCGTGGTATCCGAGGCGGCAAATATGTCGGGTATCGCTACCTGCCACTCCATATTCAACCTTCTGTCTACCGCGTTGTTATTCCCTATGGCGGGACTGCTTGAGAAGCTTGCGTATAAGCTGGTTCCCGATACCAAGTCTCCTGATACGGTAGCCGAGCTTGACGAGCGTCTGCTGGCGACCCCTGCCGTAGCACTTGAGAGATGCCGTATGCTGTCCCTCGATATGGCAAACCAGTCTGTCTTGGCTATGAAGGACGCGCTCTCCTGCTTTGATAACTATTCTGACGAACTTGCTGAGGCTATCCGTGAGCGTGAGGACAAGGCCGACCACTATGAGGACGTTATCGGATCTTATCTCGTTAAGCTTTCCGCACAGCGTATCAGTGAAGAGGCAAGCTCTGATGCCGCTAAGTATCTTAAGATAATCGGTGATTTCGAGCGTATCTCCGACCACGCGGTCAATGTGCTCAAGAGCGCGGAGGAGCTGCGTGAAAAGGGCCTTTCCTTCTCGGGGGATGCAGAGAGCGAGATAAAGAATATGGCCGAGGCGATCGAGGAGATCCTTGACCTCTCTCTGCTCGCCTTCAAGTATGACGACCTGGCTATCGCAGAGAAGGTGGAGCCCTTAGAGCAGGTGATCGACCGTATGAAGCGCCGTATGCGCTCGGGTCACATCAAGCGTCTGCAGCTTGGTAACTGCAGTATCGACGTGGGATTTGTCTGGAACGATCTCTTAACTAACCTTGAGCGTGTTTCAGACCATTGCTCCAATATAGCGGGTCACGTCATAGACGCGAAAGACAATACCATGAATATTCACGAGGCTCTGCGCGCCGCAAAGTCGGACAGCCCTTTCTTCAAGGAGCAGTATGAGCAGTACGCCGAGAAGTATCTTATCCCCAAGGCATAACAAAAAGGCTCTTACGAGCCTTTTGTTTTTTGCTTATATTCAGCAGTCGTTGCCGCGGCAGAAAAGCAGGATGAAAAGGATGATGATCGCGATGATAAGCAGGGTGTTGTCAGAGAAGCAGTTAAAGATACCGCAAGTGCCGCAGCCGTTACCGGTGGTATTGTAGCAGCCGTTGTTTCTATCGGTCACGTTGTAGCCGCCGCAACCGCAGTTGTTCTGTTCGTATTCACACATTTTAGTTTCCTCCGTTAAGTTGGCGAATTTCCTTCGCCTATAACAGTATATGGAAAGGACGGCTGAATGTTAATATAAACGGATGGCAATAATCGTGGGTGAAAGGAGTTGTTACCATGGATTTTAAATCAAGTAAAACAAGAGAAAACCTAATGCGCGCCTTCGCAGGGGAGAGCCAGGCGAGAAACCGCTATACCTTCGCCGCAGAGCAGGCAAAGAATGCTAAATTACCCGTAATAGAGGCGGTATTTACCTTTACCGCAAACCAGGAGCTCGCACACGCCAAGATCTTTTACGACCATCTTTCAACCCTGGCGGGTGAGAAGATAACCATCGACGGTTCATATCCCATAGACATTACCGATTCGATCTCAGAGCTTCTGCGAAAGGCGCAGAATAACGAGTTTGAGGAGCACGACCCCGTGTATAAGGAGTTTGCAAGAGTGGCGAAGGAGGAGGGATTTACCGCTGTTGCCGCAAGCTTCGCTGCTATCGCCGAGATAGAAAAGACCCACGGAGAGCGTTTCGCTCACTTAGCGGAGCTTTTAGAGAGCGATAAGCTCTTCCTCTCGGACGCGGAGTGCGACTGGGTATGCCTAAACTGCGGTCATATCATTAATTCAAAGAGTGCGCCGCCCTCCTGTCCCGTTTGCCATCACGAGCAGGGCTACTTCGTGCGGCTGACCTTTGCCCCCTACGTGGGAAAATGATGAATTGAATGGTGAGTGCGCATGAATTGCGCTGACGCGCATTAAGGGCTAATGCCCTTACAAGAAAAATCAGGATAACAATACAACTGTCCGCAGACCCAAAAATAAAAACCCCTGTATAGGAGTTTTGGGAAGGTGCAGGAAACCTTTTTGCAAAAAGGTTTCCTGCATTATTATTTTACTTCTTCGCATTTGACAGCATCAGCTTGATGCGGTTTTCCTGGTTGATGCGGGTAGCGCCCGGGTCGTAGTCGATGGCGACTATATTCACGTCGGGGTGATCTTCCTTTATGGGTTTCATCACGCCCTTACCTGCGATGTGGTTCGGCAAGCACCCGAAGGGCTGTGTGCAGACGATGTTCTTGACACCCTGCTCACATAGCTCCAGCATCTCGCAGGTGAGCAGCCACCCTTCGCCCATTTTGGTGCCCAGCCCCACGTATTTTTCGCTTAGGGTCAGAGTGTGGTCAAAGGGGGTGGGCGGATCGAAGGAACCTTCCTCCTTTACGGCATCGATGATGTCTCTCTGCTTTTTCAGAAGGAAGCTCATGATATACTTTGAACCAAGGCCCTTTACCTTGTTGACACCGTAGAGCTTGGTGTCCATAATGCCGTTATAAACGCAGTACATACAGAAGTCGGCAAGGCCCGGGCAGACCACCTCTGCGCCCTCGCTTATAAGGAATTCCTCTAGGTCGTTGTTTCCGAGAGGTGAGTATTTTACAAATATCTCGCCAACTATGCCTACCCGTATCTTGCGTTCGCCTTCCCGCTTTATAGCGGCAAAGTCAGCGATAATGGCACGGTAATTCTCCTTTACCCTTTGGTAGTTTATACGCTTGCCGTCCATCTCGTCGGTGAGGAACTTCACCCACTTGTCGCATAGGGCGTCGGATTCACCCTTGTTTACCTCGTAGGGCTTCGTCTGATTGCGCAACAGCATCAAAAGGTCTCCGTAAAGGACGGCGTATACCAGACGGTGCAAAATCGGTAAAGTTATCTTAAAGGCAGAGTCCTTTTCCATTCCGGCCACGTTAAATGAGACTACGGGAATGTTATATCCGGCTTTTTTTACCGCCTTGCGTAAAAGATGTATGTAGTTGGAGGCTCGACAGCCGCCGCCCGTCTGGGTTATCAGGAGTGCCGTTTTATCGGGGTCGTATCCGCCGTTTTCCACGGCGTCAAGGAGCTGACCTATGACCAGCAGTGCAGGGTAGCAGGTGTCGTTATGGACGTATTTTTGGCCCATTTCCACCACGCGCCTTCCCGAGTTATAAAGGAGCTTGACCTTGTAGCCAAAGGAGGCGAATATCCTCTCAAAGAGCTTCTGATGCATAGGGAGCATTTGCGGCATGAGGATGGTGTGTGTCTTCTTCATTTCTTCTGTGAAGATGGGATATTCACTCATTTCTCTAATGCTCCTATCAGCGAGCGCAGGCGTATCTTCACCGCGCCCAGGTTGGTTATCTCGTCTATTTTTATCTGGGTATACAGCTTGCCCTTTTCCTCTAAAATAGAGCGTACCTCGTCGGTGGTGACGGCGTCTATACCGCACCCGAAGGAGACGAGTTGCACGAGCTGTACGTCCTTGTTCTCTCTTGCAAAGTGAGCCGCGCGGTAGAGGCGCGAATGATAAGTCCATTGGTCGAGCACGTTTACCTTCACGGGCTCGTGCAGATGGAATACGCTGTCCTCGCTGACAGGGACGAAGCCAAGGGAGATAGCCAGCTTGTCTATGCCGTGGCTGATCTCCGCGTCGGTATGGTATGGTCTGCCCGCCAGGATCATTATCTGCCTGCCTTGCTCGCGCGCCCATTCTATGGCGCGCTCGCCCTCACGTTTAATGGCGGCAAGGTAGTCGTTCAGAGCCTTGAAGCCTGCATTGACTGCCGCGCGAACTTCTTTTTTGCCGAATTTGCCGAAGGCGCGGGAGAGCTCTGTGTAAAGCTCCTTTGCCAGCTCCTTTTCGTTGTTGACGTTAAGGTATGGGTAGAGGAATTTCGTCTTTTTTAGGTCCTCCATGTTGCCCGAGAGCAGCTCGGAGTAGTAGGCTACCACAGGGCAGTTGTAGTGGTTCTTGCCCCCGTGCTCGTTTACGTTATAAGAAAGACGTGGATAGAATATGGCATCGGGCTCGCTCTCAAGGAGCTCTATCATATGTCCGTGCATAAGCTTTGCAGGGTAGCAAACGGTGTCCGAGGGGATAGAGAACTGTCCCTTCTGATAGAGAGCCTTGTTAGACTGCCCGGTCAGCATTACGTCAAAGCCGAGGTGGGTGAATATGCCGTGCCATAGGGGAGCGAGCTCGTACATACCGAGGGCGAGGGGCAGACCTATCCTGCCTCGCTTGCCTTCGCTTCTCGGCAGACGGGAGAGGTAATTTCTCTTAAATTCGTAGAGGTTGGGTACATCCTCCGACGCCTTGATACCAAGGCCCTTGTCGCATTGATTTCCGGAGATAAAGCGCTTGCCTCCCGGAAAGATATTTACTGTCAGATGGCAGTTGTTGGTACAGCCCTTGCATACGGTGGACTTTGAATCGTGAGAAAAGGTCGCAAGTCCCTCGAGGGTGATGATGCCCGAGTGCTCGGTGCGGTTATTGCGTGCGTAAAGCGCGGCACCGTAAGCACCCATAAGTCCTGCGATAGCGGGACGTGTTACGTTCCTTCCTATCTCAAGCTCAAATGCGCGCAGTACCGCATCGTTATGGAAGGTGCCGCCCTGAACTACGATATTTTCGCCGAGCTCTTCTGCGCTGGTGGCGCGTATTACCTTGTAGATAGCGTTTTTAACTACGCTTATGGAAAGTCCCGCTGAAATGTCGGAAACGTCCGCTCCGTCCTTCTGCGCCTGCTTTACCGAGGAATTCATAAAGACGGTACAGCGGCTTCCCAAATCCACGGGGGCTCTGCCGCGAAGACCTATACGGGCAAATTCACTTATCTCATAGCCCATACTGCGGGCGAAGGTCTCGATAAATGAGCCGCACCCCGAGGAGCACGCCTCGTTTAAAAGGATATTGTCGATAGCGCGGTTCTTTACTTTAAAGCATTTAATATCCTGACCGCCGATGTCAAGGATAAAGTCAACGTCGGGGTTGAAGTGCGCGGCGGCGGTGAAGTGAGCGATGGTCTCAACGATTCCGTGGTCAATACCGAAGGCGTGCTTGATAAGCTCCTCGCCGTAGCCTGTCACCGCGCTTCCTCGGATAACGGTATCCTCGCCGCAGAGTGAGTAGATACGCTCCAGCTGTTCCTTCACTATGGCGGTGGGATTTCCTCTGTTAGAGTTATAGTATGTATAGAGTAGCCTGCCGTCTGAGGCCATCAGCACCAATTTAGTGGTGGTAGAGCCGCAGTCGATACCGAGGTATGCATCCCCCTTGTATTTGCCGATGTCAGCCTTTTCGGTGGATGCCCTGGCGTGGCGCTCCTTGAAGGCGTCGTAGTCCTCACGGCTCTCAAAAAGAGGGGGTAGCCTGCCCGTGTCGGTGCTTTCGTTTACGGCATCCTTCAGCGCCTTCATAAGGCTCTCGAAGGTGTGCTCGGTGCCGTTTTCGGCGGCGTAGATCGCCGCGCCCATAGCGACGCAAACTCTGCCGTATTCAGGGAATACCGCCTCATCTGCCGATAGTCCCAAAGTCTCTGTGAAGCGCTCTCGCAGTCCCTTACAGTAGTAGAGAGGACCGCCGAGAAAGAGTACCTTACCCTCTATCTTACGCCCTTGCGCAAGGCCTGCGATAGTCTGGTTTACCACCGCCTGGTATATGCTGGCGGCAACGTCCTCTTTTTTTGCCCCTTGGTTTAAGAGGGGCTGTATATCAGTCTTTGCAAAGACTCCGCATCTGGACGCGATTGGGTATATTCGCGTGTGGGATAGAGAGAGGGCGTCCAGTTCGTCTACGGTAAGGTCAAGCAGGGTCGCCATCTGATCGATGAATGCGCCTGTGCCACCTGCGCAGGTGCCGTTCATTCGCTCGTCGATGCCGCCCTTAAAGAAAAGGATCTTTGCGTCCTCTCCGCCCAGCTCTATAACAGCAGAGGTGTCGGGCTCAAGTGACTTTACTACTTCTCCCGTTGCAAAGACCTCCTGCACGAAGGAAAGCCCCGCCGCCTTTGCCATACCGAGACCTGCGCTTCCGCTGACAGCTACGGTAAAGGTCTTGCCGCACAGCAGTTCTGCCATCTCGGCTATCATCTCTTCGGTTTTTTTGCGCACGAAAGAGAAGTGGCGTTCGTACTTCTCGTACACCACTTCTCCGTTTTCGATAAACGCCACCTTCGCCGTCGTGCTTCCAATGTCGATGCCCAAAGAGGGCAGTTTGCTGTCAAGCTCGATCTTTGCCATAGTGCTTCCTTTTGCTTTAGAAAAACGTTGCTACAGTATTCTCGGGGGCCACGGTTGGCTCACATTCAAGGGCTGTGAGCACGGGGCCGGGCCTGCCGTAAGCGGCATGAAATTCTATATCTATCCGTGCATGGAGCTTTGCCCAGGCACCGTTGGGGGGAACCTCCCCCTCAAAGCGGCATACCAGACCCGAGAAGGTTATGTCGTCCACACAGCAGGTCATTATCTGCCTGCCTGCGGCGCGCTCGCCCTCACCCAAGCTCTTTTCCTCCAGAATAAGAGCTGTGAAGGACACCTCACGGCCGTCATAGTGGGTCATATCCTCACTTAAGTCGCGATACCACAGAGCATAGTCCGCATCCGCCACCTCGAAGTGCTCTGCATCACGGTCAAAGGGCAGGGGATCTTCGATGTCGTCCTGGATAGCCTCGCCGTTAGGATACTCGTAGACTATCTGCGCTCCGCGGCTGCTGCCGCGAACTACCTTGTGGAAGTCCATCTTGTCGTATTTATCAAGATATCTGTTGAATACTACCAGGTCGGCAGTATTAAACTTGTCCACCACCAGGGAACGCATATTTTTATTGTACGTATCAAAGGTGGTGCAGTCTACGAAGCACATCTCCTGATAGAGCACCCAGTCCTCGGGCATAGCGTAAAAAAGATTTACCGACTGCCACATACCGTTGTACTCGACCAGTACTCTCTTTGCCTTGTGCTTTTTCTGCAGGGAAGAGAGCTTTTCTACAGTCAGCTCGCTCTCGTCCTCGATGTATTCGATATGTACGCCTTTTGCAGGGTACTTGCTCTCGCAGTATTCCTCTACGCCTTCTTCGCACACCAACACTAAGGTGGAGGTGCCGTCGGTAAAGCGAGGATCCTCGAGAGTTTCTTGTATAAACTTGGTTTTGCCTGACTCTAAGAAGCCGGTGAAAAGATATACGGGTGTTTCCATGGTTTTAACCTACGAAAAGAGTCTTGAGTGCTTCTTCGTTAAGTCCGCTGCCTATAACGCAGAGGCGACCGGTAACTGCGGCGCCACCCTTACGCACGTCCGCCTCACCGGGTACGTAATCGAAGTGTATCCAACCGCCGTCGGTGCAGGGCACGATACCCTTGGCACGTAAGACTATGCCGTAGACGGTCTCGTCCTCAAGGGCCTCAAGTATGCTTGCGATCTCCTCTTCGGAGTATGCACGGGCACCTTCGGTACCCCAACTGCCGAAGACCTCGTCAGCGTGGTGGTGATGATGGTCGTGGCCGCATCCGCAGGAGCATTCCTCACCGTGCTCATGGTGGTGATGATGCTCATGGTCATGATGATGATCGTGGTCATGATGATGCTCGTGCTCGCATCCGCAGTCGCACTCCTCATCGTGATGGTGATGATGGTGGTCGTGATGATGACCGCACTCGGGACAGATGTCCGCGTCCTCAAGCAGCTCTGCCAGCTCGTGAGCAAGAGAAGCCTCGCCCTCAATGGCGGTAAGTAGCTGCTCGCCTGTCAGCTCATCCCAGTCGGTGGTGACTATGGTAGCCGCCTCGTTTAACTCACGTAGTGAGTGCACGCAGGCGTTTATCTTTTCTTCACTGAGGCCGCCCACGTGGCTGAGCACTACGGTCTTTGCATACTGCACCTGATTTGCGAAGAACTCGCCGAAGTTCTTTAGGTACATCTTGCACTTCTTGGCATCAACCACTGCGGTTATACCGCCCAGGGTAACGTCAGTAAGGCCCGCATCGGTCACCGCGCGGATAACGTCCGAGAGTTTACCTACGCCCGAGGGCTCGATAAGCACGCGGTCGGGGGTGTACTCGGCGATGACCTTCTTAAGTGCCTCGCTGAAGTCGCCTACCAGAGAGCAGCAGATGCATCCCGAGTTCATTTCGGTGATATTCACGCCTGCCTCGGCTAAAAAGCCGCCGTCAACGCCGATCTCACCGAACTCGTTCTCTATAAGCACCAGCTTCTCACCCTTGTAGGCTTCGCTTATGAGCTTTTTGATAAGCGTTGTCTTTCCCGCTCCTAAAAAGCCGGAGAAAATATCGATCTTTGTCATAATGATTCTTCCTATTTATAATATATTTTTTCAATATATTATGATAGCACTTTTAGGTGGAAAAGTCAACTTTCCGGAGATTACATAATTGTTAAAAAATGTAGAATGGCAACAGCCATACCGTATCCAATGAAGCAAACTCCGCTACCTAAGAGAAATTCCTTCAGGGTATGGCGCTTTATGCCCACCGAGCTTGCTAAGATAAGCAGGTAAGCGATAAGGCAAACGGGTATAAGTGCCTTTGCGGCGTAGAGAAGGGGGAAGATGAGGGCTCCCGTGATGCCCGCCGCGTGACCGCTGGCGTGCAGGGGAGTCACTTTGTTTATTAGGGTCAGAATTAGGCAGGAGATAAGGTAGGAGAGGAAGATCTCGCGAGTGATGGCGTGGCACTCGGCAAGGAAGGCACACAGAGAGCCTATAGCGTAGCCAAGTCCTGTGAAAACGAAGGCTAACTTCCGCTGTCCCTCGCGACCTTTACCCTTGAAGCCCGGGATGAAGGGCTGCAGAGGATAGGCGAGGGCGGGGACTATCGAAAGGAAGCCTATTAATATAGCAAGGTCATGGGCGGGAAGGCCCACGCCGAGGAAAACGGATACCGACATGAAGAGCGCCAGCACGGGCGGGATACTGATGATACGCACTACCAGCGCGATGGCTGAGAGTATGGTGTTTATGGGGGTTCTGTCTGCCTTTACGGTTTTGGTCATGGTATGCTCCTTTAATAACGTGTGGGCGGAGGGGCGTGCCCTTTCCGTCCCTGCCATTATATGTTATGCCCTGAAAAAAGGCAACCTACTCATACTCCCGTGGACTCTACCCGTAAAAAATAGACTCTACTCACAGTAGAAAACCCATTGAAACCAGGGGTTTCAATGGGTTTTCTTTATATCTTTGCTTTTATCGCCTTATTTACCTTCTCACGAAGATTCAGGATATATTCCGCGCCGTGAGGGTAGCGCTTGAAGGTGATCTTTTCCTCTAAATCCCCTTCAATGAGATCAAGGACGTAGTCCTTGCCGTACAGGCTCTCGCACAGCTTCATAGCTCTCATATCCTCGAGACCGTGCTTGAATACCAAGAAGTGGATAGTGTCAAGTGCTGTACCGTCGGCGGCAGGGTAAACGCTGAAGGCGTCACCCGCAGGGACGAAGTAGTCGCCGCAAGCGTCCATATAGGGATTCAGAAGATTGCAGGAGTAGCGGTTGTAGTAGAAGTTGAAGCCCCACTGTAGGAATCCGTCCATATCATATTTATAGAACTGTGTTCCGATGATGCGGTTTCTGGCCGAGGGCATAGCAACGAAGCGGTTAGAGAGCTTCCATGTCTCGGAGCAGCAGTAGTAGCACCATCTCTCCGGCAGATTTTCTGCTTCGAGGAAGGTCTCTACGTGGTAGGTAGAGGGAACGGGACACATAACTGCGCCGGTCTTATAAAATTCAAAATTAGACAGGGCATCCATAATGAGATAGCCGTCAAGAACCTCAGAAATAGCGTTCTTTGCGGAAAGATAGTTGTCAAGGTGCTCCAGGTGCGGCTCGTCAGAGATGTGATAGCGGCACATCTTGTCAACGCCCTTTGACTTAAGGAATGCCAGCATATCGGTGAGCATAGCCTTTAAGAAGGTAATGTATTCTTCGCCGCAGGCGTCGGTCTCCCAGCCGAAGATCTTCTTATATTCGCCGTCTACCGTGGCCATTACCTTGGGCGCGTGAGCGGCACCCCACTGGGTGAAGAGGTGGTTTATCTCGATGGCCTTTACATTGTGGCGCAGGAGCATATCTATCCAGCGGTCAAGCTTATCAAAGCCGAAGGAGTACTTGCCGTCGTTTAAGTAAACGTCCACAAGCTGGCAGGTGGGTCTCTCGCCGCCTACCTTTGTGTCAAGGGGTACGGTAAGCACGGGGGTCAAGATCATATTGAGTCCGCCGTCAACTGCCGCCGCTATGAAGTTCTCTATTATCTGCCAGTGCCGCTCTGAGAACATCTCCACGTTATAGTAGCTGGCGAGGCAGTCTGCGTAAAACCACTGGGTGTACAGGAAGTCACTCTCGGGCATTTCTGCGCCGATGACCTCCACCTGCAGGGTAGCGCTCTGCAAAAGCTCTTGTCCGTTTTCGGAGTAGAGTTCTATAGTCAAGGGGTATACGCCCGCCTCGTGCTTGCCGTCGGGACGGATGTCTATCCAGAGGGAGCGCAGTTCCTGACAGGCGCACAGAGCACTGCCGTCATATCGCAGAGGTGTCAGCAGGTCGGGATATAGACCCGGCTCCTTGTTTCGCAGGTAATTACTGTCGCCGATGCCCTTGCCTACGGGCATAGACACGTTGATCTGCTCAACGTTACGGACGGTGACGCAGTCTGCCAAGGGGGAGACCACCTTGACAGGTGTTATAAGTCTTGTACAAACCCCCGGGTCTGCCTCGTATATGGCCAACTGTACGGAGAGGTGCTCGTTTTTCAGCATAGAGATCTCTTTAAGCTCCGGCTTATTCTCAATGCGCTCGTCGCGGAAGCATTTTTCCAGGGCGGAAATGAATCTTACTTGTAATGAATTTCTCATAATTTTGATATCCTCCGGATATTGGGTACTTTGTGCATCTGCACAGCCTCATTGTACCATCCATACCATATAAAGTCAATCGAAAAGCAAAAATAAAAAACAGAATATTCCGTATGCGGAATATTCTGTTTTTTTTAGAGTTTTGCTTTGATGGCCGCATTTATCTTCTCGCGAAGGTTGAGGATGTACTCTGCTTCCTTGGGATAGCGCTTGAAGGTGATCTTCTCTTCAAGGTCGCCCTCCATAAGCTCCAGCACGTAGTCGCGGCCGTAGAGGCTCTCGCAGAGCTGTAGGGCTCTCATATCCTCGATGCCGTGCTTGAATACCAGATAGTGTATGGTGTCAAGGGCGGTTCCGTCCGCCTTGGGATAAACGCTGAAGGCGTCACCTGCGGGAACGAAAAAGTCGCCGCTTGCATCCTGATAGGGGTTCACAAGATCGCAGGAGAAGCGATTGTAGTAGAAGTTGAAGCCCCACTGTAAGAAGCCGTCGATGCGGTTCTTGTACATCTGGATACCCATGATGCGGTTACGGGCAGATGGCATGGCCACGAATCGGTTGGAAACCTCGCTACTCTCACAGCAGCAGTAGTAGCACCATCTCTCGGGCAGCTCCTCTACTTCAAGGAAGGGCTCTGCGTGCAGAGTGGAAGGAACGGGACACATAACTGCGCCCGTCTTATAGAACTCGAAGTTGGAGAGGGCGTCCATTATGAAGTAGCCGTCAAGAACCTCGCAGATAGCGTTCTTCGCAGACAGATAGTTATCAAGGTGATCAAGGTGCGGCTCGTCCGAGATGTGATAGCGGCACATCTTATCAACGCCTTTTGCCTTAAGGAAGGCTAAAAGCTCGGTCAAGAATGCCTTTAAGAAGGAAATGTATTCCTCGCCGCAGGCGTCGGTCTCCCAGCCGAAGATCTTCTTGTACTCTCCGTCCACCGTAGCCATTACCTTGGGCGCGTGCGCCGCACCCCACTGGGTAAAGAGGTGGCTGATCTCGATGACCTTAACCTTGTACTTAAGGAGCATATCTATCCAGTGGTCAAGATCATCAAACTTAAATGAGTATTTGCCGCCGTCCTTGAATACCTTTACAAGCTGACAGGTGGGTCTCTCGCCGCCTACCATGGTGTCAAGGGGAACGGTGAAGACGGGGGTCAGAATAGTATTGATACCGCCGTCCACTGCCGCCTTTATGTAGTTTTCGATGATCTGCCAGTGACGCTCGGAGAGCATCTCTACGTTATAGTAGCTGGCAAGGGTGTCAGCGTAGAACCACTGGGTGTATAAGAGGCTTTGCTCGGGCAGGGAAGCGCCGATGATCTCTACCTGCAGGGTAGCAGTCGCCGCCAGATCGGTCTTATTCTCCTCGTAGAGCTCGACGGTGACAGGATAAGTGCCTGCCGCGTACTTGCCCTCGGGACGGATGTCTATCCACAGGGCGCGCAGGTCGTTCAGTACGCACAGGGCGCTGCCGTCGTAGCGTAGGGGTGTCAGCAGGTCGGGATAAAGCCCCGGTTCTTTATTACGAAGATAGTTGTCGTCTCCGCCGCCCTTGGCGATGGGCATGGACACGTTCACCTGCTCTACGTTGCGAACGGTGATGCAGTCGGCGATGGGGGAGACCACCTTCACCTTGGAGACTACCTTGGTCCATACGTTCGGGTCGGACTCATAGATAGCGAGCTGAACGGAAAGGTGCTCGTTCTGCAACATGGATATTTCCTTCAGCTCGGGCTTGTCCTCTAAATGCTCGTCGCGAAAGCACTTCTCAAGTGCGGAAATGAATTTGCAGCTTAATGATTCTCTCATGATTTTTTACTTTTTATTTGTGATCAATAACCCCAGGTGTAGTCTCCCAGAGGATGTCTTTGGATTATAGTGATCATATTGCTTTCACGAGTGATCGCACCCTCTTTAATTACCTTGCCGCGGAGTCTGACGACGGTGTTTTTGGAAAACTCCACACCTTCTGCGGCGGTAACGGTGATGGTTATCTGATAACCTCGGTGATTCATAAAGATAGTGGGCACGTTGGGGTCGTATTGGCATAACCAGGAGTGAGAAATAGAGTAGCCGGCATTTTTAATGCTGTTAGTTGGCGTGTCGGGAGCATTACCGACGACGGGCTTTGCATAAGCTATATCAATACCTACAGAATCAAAGTATTTCTGCAGAACGGCTGATGCAGCAGGGGAAAGGTTAGCAGAGCTGTCTGCTAAAGCGGCGCAGGAAACGCCGTACGCGGTGCGGGTGTTTGCGCTCTTGTCAAAAGCACTGTAGAAGGTCTTCTCGCTTCCGTCGGCATAGGTTACGGTAACGTACGCACGGGCAGAGAAGTCACGGTTATAGTTGTCCTCGTAAAGATTAGAGATAACACCGGTATAGGTGCGAACATCGTCGGTAAGACCCCAGAATATCTTGCAGGGGATCCTTAAGCAGTCCTTACCTGCGTCCTTAAGTGCGGCGTAGGTAAACTCACCGGTGATGTAATCGTTGGGAGCGATGATTGTTCCGAGCTCAAACTTAACGCCGGTTGCGACCAAAGCCTGATACTGAGGCTCGTTTATGTTGGTGGTGAAGCGAAGACCTGCGGGGGCCGCGGTACGGACCGAAGCACCGCTCACCATGGTCATATCAAGATACAAGGGTTCTAAGGTCACGTCGCTTTCTGCGGTAAAAGAAGCTCCGGGTGCTAAAACTACGGTGTTATCGCCGTCCTTATAGGTCCAGCCGATCAGCATGGAGCTTTCACTGCCTTCATCGGGAAGGGTAGTGGTACCGGCAGAAACGAAAAGCTCGCCTGCATCTACGCTGATGGCAGAAAAGGAACAAACTGCCATGAGTATGGCGAGAAATAATGCTGTTTTCTTCATTGAATGATCTCCTTAATAAGTATATTCGGTTACATTATATCATTAATTCACTGTAAAGTCAACCAAAAAACTTGACCTCGCGACCGAAAAATAATATAATAACTTGTGAGGTGATAAGAGTGAAGGTGAAAAAGCAAACGGGAAATCCTTTTCTCAATATGTACGAGACGGAATTTACCGACAGAGAGGGGAGGGAACGCAGGTATTATTTTGCCTCCCGCGCTTCCTCCGAAGAGGAGCTGAAGTGTAATTCCTATGAGCGTGCCGACGGCGTTGACGTGGTGGCTCTTTACGAAGGAAAGCTGGTTTTGATAAAGCAGTACCGCATACCTATCGACAGGGAGATTTATGAGTGCCCCGCAGGGCTCATCGACGAGGGTGAGGACGCCCGAAGCGCCGCTGTACGCGAGCTTAAGGAGGAAACGGGACTGACGCTGAAGCCGATAGATGCTCCCGAGGGCTGGGAGCGAGGCTTCTATACCTCGGTGGGGATGACGGACGAGGCGTGCGCCATCGTTTTCGGCCACGCCGAGGGCGAGGTTACCGATAAGTATCTGGAGCCCGGCGAGCGCATAAGCGTGGTCCTTGCTGACAAGAAGGAGGCGCGGCGCATACTGCGGGAGGAGCCCCTCTCTATGCGCTGTGCAATGGTGCTTATGCAGTTCGTGGGATCAGAGTTTTTCGGCGAGCAGAGCTAACTCCTCTTCAAAGGGAGCTTTGGCCGCGGGGTCCAGGAGTGCGTAAAGATCGGTCTCGGTCTTTACGTAAACGCTTATTTCTATACCACCTTTTTCATCGGTTTCATAGAAAGCGGTGTATCCGCAGGTGTGAACGCACAGGTCAATAGCGAAGAGATCTGCCGAGTGCTCCGGGAAGAAATCGTAAAGGTCGGTAAGTGCTTCACCGGAGCTGTTCTCGAATCGAAGATCGGTGACGGCACTGACCGAGAGACGCAGGTCGTCGCCCACCCTGCTCACGTCGCCCTTCACACGGCCTTTGGTATGGGGTAACAATATGGAGAGAAGCGAGGTCAAGAGCACGGTGGCATTTCTTGTGTTCACAAGTCGGGATGAGCCGCCCGAGGTGGTCAGACTGATGCGCGGTGAATCAAGCACCTTTTCAAAACCGCGTAGCAGACTTGCTGTGGAGTGAACTCTTTGCGGGTCGGCAGGCGCGGAGAAGATAAAAGCGAATTTGTTATATAAAAGCTCCTGCAGTTTCGCAAGATGAGATCTGCTTTTGCTTGCCTTGAGCGCACCGTGAGCCGCTGTCGCTTTCAGAAGGTCTTCGCCTGACAGCATAAGCACTTCTCTCGCTGTAGGAAAGATGGCACCGTCAAACTCAAAGCGAAGAAAGTCGCAGAATAAGAGCCATACTTTGCCTTCAAAGGGTACGACGAAGCATCTGCCCTGAGGAAGTCGGCAGATAGGCGGCGTTATTTTTAATTTACTGCCCCTTCTCGGGCAAGGAGTCAGCCTTTTGGCGGCGGAGTTTTTGTCGAGCACCCTGCCATTTTGGTCACACAGTATGATGGGGGTGGCAGACCCCTCAAAATCTAAAATATCCATATATCAATTTTACTACATAAACTGTCATTTGCCAAGGACATTGATACATTTTTAACAAATTTTAGAAAATTTCAAAAAAACTATTGAATAGTGCGAGGTTTTGGAGTAAAATATAGGATAGCAAATAAAAAATAAAATTCATTTATAAACGGAGGACAAAAAACATGTCAGTTAAAGTTGCTATTAACGGCTTCGGCCGTATCGGCCGTCTCGCATTCAGACAGATGTTCGACGCGCAGGGTTATGAGGTCGTTGCTATCAACGACTTAACCAAGCCCAGCATGCTCGCACACCTTCTTAAGTACGACACCGCACAGGGTCGTTACGACGGTCACACCGTTACCTCTGATGACGAGGCAGGCACTATCACCGTAGACGGTAAGACCCTTAAGATCTACGCAGAGAAGGACGCTGTTAACTGCCCCTGGGGTGAGCTCGGCGTTGACGTAGTTCTCGAGTGCACCGGCTTCTACTGCTCCAAGGAGAAGAGCCAGGCACACATCGACGCAGGCGCAAAGAAGGTCGTTATCTCTGCTCCCGCAGGCAACGATCTGCCCACCATCGTATTCAGCGTAAACGAGAATACTCTTACCAAGGATGACAAGATCATCTCCGCTGCATCCTGCACCACCAACTGCCTTGCTCCCATGGCAAAGGCTCTTAACGACTACGCAGAGATCCAGAGCGGTATCATGACCACCGTTCACGCATACACCGGCGACCAGATGATCTTAGACGGTCCTCACAGAAAGGGTGACCTCCGCCGTGCACGTGCAGGCGCACAGAACATCGTTCCTAACTCCACCGGCGCTGCTAAGGCTATCGGTCTTGTTATCCCTGAGCTGAACGGCAAGCTCATCGGCTCCGCTCAGAGAGTTCCTACCTGCACCGGTTCCACCACTATCCTGGTTGCAGTTGTTAAGGGTAAGGACGTAACCAAGGAAGGCATCAACGCTGCTATGGAGGCTGCTGCTTCCGCTTCCTACGGCTACAACACCGATCAGATCGTTTCTTCCGACGTTATCGGTATGACCTACGGTTCTCTGTTCGATGCTACCCAGACCATGGTTGCTAAGATCGACGACGACACCTATCAGGTACAGGTTGTTTCTTGGTACGACAACGAGAACTCCTACACCAGCCAGATGGTTCGTACTATCAAGTACTTCGCAGAGCTCAACTGATCATAAGTTAGACTCAAAACGCCACGACTTCGGTCGTGGCGTTTTTGCTTTCAGCTCAACTATGGGTTGAGTTGTGCTCTATTGACTTTTAACATCTGCGGTGCTATAATTCATTTGTAGGCGGTTGCCTATTACGAGTATGAAAGGAATGTGATAAAATGAAAAAAGGTTTACTAAAGATAGTTGCCCTTGTGATGTCATTTATACTTTTGTTGTCGATGACCACCTTTGCGGCCATTGCCGAGGATGACGGCGGTAAGCTGCCATTTGATGAGAGATTTTCCGACGCAAGTGATGTGCCTTTGTGGGCGCAGAACGGCTGTGAAGCCACCTATGACGCCGGCATTGTCGGCGGATTTGAGGACGGAACATACAGACCCACCGAAGAGGCCACCAGGGCGCAGATGTGGACATATCTGTATAACTGCGCCAAGTATTTGGGCAAGGATGTGTCCGTTCCCTCAGATTACGAGGTTAGCTTCCCCGATGCAGTAGGGGGAGCGTGGTATGAGGATGCGCTTTGTTGGGCGGCATATAACGGCATAGTATGCGTCTCGGATGCGGGTACCGTTGCCCCCGACCGTGCTATTATGCGCTGGGAGCTGGCAGTCGAGTGTTACCGCTTTGCCACTTATGCAGGGTTAAAGTATAAGGAGACTGCGGCGAGCTATAACTTTTCGGATATTTATATGCTCCCCGAGTGGGCGGCAGAGCCTATATTAGGCGCGCTTAAGGCAGGTTTGCTGAGCAACTCGGGCAGTACTGAACTTTTACCCGAGCGGACGTGTAACCGAGCGCAGCTAGCGGTATATATCTACAGAATATTCGATGCCTCATATAGCGCGGGATCAACCCTACTCCCAAAGGACAACGAGGCGGCCGATCTGCCTATTATGCACTGCGCTTTTTCCGTCAGGATGAATACTGCCGATAAGCTCTTTTACGGCGATTGCAACGATCGCGTTTTAGGTCAGGTCATTTTTGAGGATGAGGGAGATACCGTTGACCTGCAGATAATAGTAAAGAATGCTCTTTGGGAGAATGGTGTTATCATATACAGACAAGAGGACTTGGATACAGATAACTCTATATTCCACTACAGTATCGACTTTGGCGGCACAGTGGAGGTTGCAGACGGCCGCGAGATAGAGCTGATTTCGGAATCACCCGACTGGTACGTGGCTGTTTTAGTCTGTGACGAAAGAGGCAATATTCTGACCATTGACTATAAGGTCACCTGTCTCAGTATCACTGAGGGGCGCGAGCTTTTTGCGTACAGTGCAGAGGGGAACGATGCTTCCATCTACGCATATACAGGTAAGGATAGCGACGTGTTTATCCCCGAGATGATAGACGGATATTTTGTAGGTGAGCTACTTGACGGCGCATTCGCTGACCGTGGGGTAAAAACACTTCACATTCCCGAGAGCGTTTATTGGATAGGTGACATCATGGGTGAGAAGGACTTGTCCGTGAATGTGATCTTCAACGGCTCCGAGTGCGAGTATAATATGATCGCTAAGCACCCCGAGTTTGCAAATATGAGGAGATATACTTTTACAGAGGAAAATCCGCCTCATCTCTATACTGCCGAGCCTGAGGTGGTCATAGAGCCCAGCGCCATTATGCAGGGACTAAAGGCTCGCTATTGTGTTTATTGTTATGATCTGCAGGATGAGGAGTGCCTGCCCGTGAAGGACGTAGAGCTTCCTTTCACCGACGTGGCGAAGGGCGCCTGGTATAGAAAGGCTGTTGAATTCGCCGTTGACGAGGGACTTTTCAACGGTATGTCTGAGACGACATTCTGTCCCGACACCCCAATGACACGTGCTATGCTGGTGACCGTGCTTTATCGTATGAATGGCTCTCCCGAGGTCGAAGCAGACATACCCTTTACCGACGTGGCGGATTCATATTACAAAAAGGCGGTCGTATGGGCGAATGCCAACGGAATAGTTAACGGCGTAAGCCCCGACAGATTTGCACCCGATGATAATATTACCCGTGAGGCACTGGCTACCATATTGTATCGCTATTGGGAGCAGGTGGGCTTCGGTGTGATTGGTGCTGCTGACCTCACGGTATATTCCGACGGAAAAACGGTTTCCGGTTGGGCGGAGCAGGCTATGAGCTGGGCAAACGGCGTGGGTATCATCGCCGGTAACAATGTTGGCGGTAAGATACTCTTGGACCCTCAGGGAAAGGCTACTCGTGCTCAGGTAGCTACCATGTTGGCGCGGTTCAGCCTATATAGTGAATACGGTATAATAATCAAATAGAATAAAAACCGAACCGTTGGTTCGGTTTTTATTCTGTAACGGTGAGTTTATACTGTCAAGTTGGGGTGAGTGTTCATATTAACCTAGAAGAGCGTTGTCTATGGGCATATTACAAAAAAGGAATAATTGCCGAAAAATGCGGAATTGATAGGACGAAATGTTAGTACGGTATCAAGAGAACTAATGAGAAATAATAGTTTTATGAATGCAAAACCCGCGTACTATCCACATGAAAGACCCGGCGAGAAGATAGATGTGGGACAAAGAATGAGAATGGAGGAGAAAACGCTGTGGCTCTCCACAGCGTTTTCTCTTGCTTTTTCTCGATAAATAATGTATAATTCTTTAGGTTTTATCTAAAATGACCTTGGAGGCAGATATGCAGAGAGAAAAGTTAGGCTCGCGTTTAGGTTTTATATTGCTGAGCGCGGGATGCGCTATAGGCATCGGCAACGTATGGAAGTTTCCCTACATTGCGGGTGAGAACGGCGGCGCCATATTCGTTCTTTTTTATTTTGCTTTTTTAGTTCTTATGGGCGTACCGATAATGACCATGGAATTTTCCCTCGGACGTGCGGCGCAGAAGAGTCCTGCGGTGATGTATCGCGAGCTGGAGCCGGGGGGCAGTAAATGGCACCTTCACGGCTATGCGTCGGTTATAGGCAACTATCTGCTTATGATGTTTTATACCACCGTGTGCGGCTGGATGCTGCGTTATTTTGTCTCTACTGCCGGTGGGGCGCTGAACGGACTTTCGGCGGACGGTATCGAGGCTGACCTCAACGGTATGATGTCCAACCCCCTTGAGATGGGTGTATATATGGTCATCGCGGTCGCCATAGCAGTCCTTGTGTGCTCCATCGGAGTTCAGAAGGGCCTTGAGCGGGTCACCAAATATATGATGCTGGCTCTCATCGTCATTATGATAGGCCTCGGTGTGCGTAGCTTCTTCCTTGAGGGAGGGGAAGAGGGACTTAAATTTTATCTGCTCCCCAGCATCGACCGTATGAACGAGGTCGGTATAGGTAACGTGGTGGTCGCCGCTATGAACCAGGCGTTCTTTACCCTTAGTCTCGGCATAGGATCTATGGCTATTTTCGGCAGCTATATCGGTCGGGACAGAGCCCTTATGGGTGAGGCAGTCACCGTTGCTACTCTTGACACCTTCGTTGCCGTCTGCTCGGGCCTTATCATTTTCCCCGCCTGCTATGCATATAACATAAAGGTGGACAGCGGCCCCGATCTTATCTTTAAGACCCTGCCAAACGTGTTTAACAATATGCCCTTCGGTCAACTCTTCGGCGCCCTTTTCTTCGTCTTTATGTCCTTTGCGGCGCTGTCTACTGTGCTGGCGGTATTTGAGAATATCGTCGCCTGCACCTGTGAGCTTTTTGGCTGGGAGAGGAAAAGGTCCTGCGTTATCAACGGCATCGCCATTGTGGTACTGTCTATGCCCTGCGTTCTCGGTTTTAATCTGCTATCCGGCATTATGCCCCTCGGTGCGGGGTCGAATATAATGGATATGGAGGACTTCGCGGTGAGCAACGTGCTCTTGCCGCTGGGCGCTCTTACCTACGTGCTCTTTTGCACCTCACGATACGGCTGGGGATTTGATAAGTTTATGGAGGCCGCAAACACCGGCAAGGGCTTAAAGGTGAAAAAGTGGATGAAGCCCTACTTCACCTACGTGCTCCCCGTGGCCATTCTTGCACTTTTCTGCGTGGGTATTTATACAAAATTTTTTGCATAACTTTTAAACGAATAAAGGAACGTCTGCGATCTGCAGGCGTTCCTTTGCTTTATTGGCTTCCGTCAGTAACGGAGGAGCTTTACTATTTTTCAGGTACTATCAGTCCGTAGCCGCCGTCCTTGCGCTTATATACCACGCAGGTGTCCTCGGTACGGTCATCGATAAAGACGTAGAAGGAGTGACCCAAAAGGTTCATCTGAAGGATAGCCTCTTCCGGGGAGATGGGCTTAAGGTCAAAGGTCTTGACCCTGATCTCAAAGTCGTCCTCTTCGTCGTACTCGTAGTCCTCGGGTACGGCGGCAAATTCCATCCCGAGTCCCGCGCCTTTGAATCTTTTTTCGAGGCGGGTCTTGTTCTTTCGTATCTGGCGCTCGATGGTCTCCACGGCACGGTCGAGAGCGTTGCGGAATGAGAGATCCTCTTCCTCTGCGCGGAAGAAGGTGCCGCCGAGAGAGATGGTCACCTCTGCGATCTGCACCGACTTTACTTCACGGAAGGTGACGGTGACTGTGGCGGAGGCATCCCCGAAGAATTTCTCCAGCTTTGCCAGCTTCTTTTCGGTGGCGTTTTGCAAAGCCTTGTCTACTGTTACGCCGCGTGCGTTGATAGTCAATTTCATTTTTACACTCTCCTTTCTCTTGTATAATAATTATACACTATAAACGCGAAAAAATAAAGATATTTTTGTTAATAATGTACAAAAATTATGTGATATACTCACTTAACAGCTTTCGCACGGCATCGTTGTCGTCTGTGACCAGGAGGACCGCGTATTTACCCGCGCAGTAGCAAAGAGCCCTTTGCGTTCTCTCGGCCGTATCAAGGTTATACGTGGTGTTTTTTGGTTCTGCGAGCAGCTCCTTACGCCGGTTTAAGCATTTCATCAGGTCGGTCAGGTCACTGTGAGAGCGTGCCTTCAAAAGGTGTATCTCATAGGGCAGGTCACCGTTGCCTATAAGCACGGCGTAGCTCTCACACAGGGAGTCTATATCGTAGCCTGTGGAATAGAGCTTTTCCTTGATCTCGTCGGAAGGGAAGTGGGGACTGCCCTCACTTGCGTCCGAATAATAGATATGGTAGTTTTCGGGCGGACGGTCAAGGGCGGTAAGCGTTGCCGCCATAGCGTCGGATGGGCGCATGGGCGATGAGCAGGCGGGAAGGAAAAGGCATAATAAGAGTAAAAGCAGTTTTTTCATACTAAAATGTATGAGAGGCGTGCTTCTCTTATTCTATCTCTTCTTCTATTGCGTCGTAAAAGTGCAAGGGTGAGAGCCCATAGCGGTTAAAACGCTCTACCGCGTTCTCGACAAGCTCCCTGTCGGTGGAGATATCGGGTACGTGCTCCTCGCCCAACTCACTTTTGCAGGTGATACCGTAGCTTACGTAGCTGCCGAGCTCGTCCTCGTGCATTGTGTCTTCTCTCAAAAGGTAAACTGTTTTCATAGTGACAATAATAACCCTTTTATCCCTCGTTTGCAAGAGTAAAATAACGACAAAATTCGACAAAACTCAAGCATTCGTTGCACCAACAGCGACTTTTGGCGGTATTTTGTGTCGTTTTTGTCGTAAAAAAGTACAGTTTTACCAAAAATAAAAAAGTGGATTTGGTTGCTTTACAAAGCAGGTAATGTGTGGTATTATATATACGTTAGTATTAAATTATATATAAAGAGGGCGAGAAAATGGGATTTCCTACTGATATCGAGATAGCGCAGGCGGCGAAAATGCTGCCTATCACCGAGATAGCCAAGGCTATCGGCGCCGCGGAGGACGAGTTAGAGCCTTACGGCAGATATAAGGCGAAGATAAACAATACCTTTATTGACAGAAGAGCGGATAAGGAGAACGGTAAGCTGATCCTTGTAACCGCCATCAATCCCACCCCTGCGGGAGAGGGTAAGACCACAACCTCTGTAGGTCTCGGTCAGGCAATGGCCAAGATAGGCAAGAATGCCGTAATAGCACTAAGAGAGCCTTCTCTCGGTCCTGTTTTCGGCGTTAAGGGCGGTGCCGCAGGCGGCGGTTACGCACAGGTGGTGCCTATGGAGGATATCAACCTGCATTTTACGGGTGACTTCCACGCCATCACCTCGGCAAATAACCTGCTTTGCGCGGCTCTTGACAATCATCTGCAGCAGGGCAACGAGCTGGGTATCGACCCCCGCCGTGTGCTCTTCCAGAGGGTTATGGATATGAACGACCGCGCTCTGCGCAATATCGTTATCGGTATGGGCGGCAAGATGAGCGGTATTCCCCGTGAGGATCATTTTCAGATCACCGTTGCCAGCGAGATAATGGCTATCCTCTGCCTTGCTGAGGACATTATAGACTTAAAGAAACGCTTAGGTGACATCCTTGTTGCGTACAAGTATGACGGCAGTGCAGTATTCTGCCGTGACTTGAAGGTAGCGGGCGCTATGGCGGCGCTCTTAAAGGACGCTTTAATGCCCAACCTGGTGCAGACCCTTGAGAATACCCCCGCCATCATTCACGGCGGCCCCTTCGCCAACATCGCTCACGGATGTAACTCCGTCCGCGCTACTAAGTTAGCGCTCAAGTGCGGCGATTACGCTATTACCGAGGCAGGCTTCGGCGCGGATCTCGGCGCACAGAAGTTCCTTGATATCAAGTGCCGTCTTACCGGTCTTTCACCCGACTGTATCGTTGTGGTGGCTACCGTCCGCGCTCTTAAGTACAACGGCGGAGTAGCAAAGACCGAGCTCAAGGCAGAGAACTGTGACGCACTCCGCGCAGGACTTTGCAATCTTGAAAAGCACGTTGAGAATATGAAGGGCTACGGTGTTCCCGTGGTGGTTGCCATCAACCGCTTTGATACCGACACCGAGGCAGAGCTTCAGATCATCCGCGATATGTGCACCGAGAAGGGTGTTGACTTCGCTACCTCCGAGGTATTTGCACGGGGCGGTGAAGGCGGCGTAGAGTTAGCAGAGGCTGTTGTCGCCGCTTGTGAAAAGCCCAAGAGCTTTACCCTCACCTATGAGGATGATGCCACCATTGAAGAGAAGATCGAGGCAATTGCCAAGAAGATATACGGCGCTGACGGCATAAACATCTCTCCTGCCGCAAAGAAGCAGATCGCGGAGATAGTTGCCATCAACCCCGACTACGCGCGCTTCCCTGTATGTATGGCGAAGACACAGTATTCCCTGTCCGACGACCCCACAAAGTTAGGACGTCCCGAAGGCTTCACCCTTAACGTCCGTGAGGTGAAGGTCTCTGCGGGCGCGGGCTTTATCGTAGTCTTGACGGGTGACATCCTCACCATGCCCGGCCTTCCCAAGGTGCCTTCCGCAAATCATATCGACATTGACGAGAACGGCAACATCACGGGTCTTTCTTGATGACAATTATTGATAGGATAACCGAGGGCGAGGGGCAGACCCTTGCCCTTGCAAAGGACTTTGCCCGTACTCTTAAGGGCGGTGAATTTATCGCTATGAAGGGGGACCTCGGCGCAGGAAAGACGGTGTTCGTCCGCGGACTTGCCTCTGTCCTCGCTCCCGAGGGTGCGGTCAGCAGTCCCAGCTATGCTATAGTCCACGAATACGGCGGTCCATATAACCTTTGCCACTTTGATATGTACCGTATAAACGGAGAGGACGACCTTTATTCCATCGGCTTTTTCGACTACGATGGCTGTATCATGGCGGTGGAGTGGAGCGAGAAGATAGAGGAGCTTTTGCCCTCACCTCGCTATGAGGTACAGATCCTTAAGGTGGACGATACAAAGCGCAGGATAATAATAGAAGAGATAAAATGAAGATACTTGCTTTTGATGCGTCTGCCGCGGTGGGCGCCGTGGCGCTGGCCGAGGACGAAAAGGTCATATGCGCCTATAATACAGAGGGAAAGCATACCCACAGCGAGACCCTTTTGCCTTTAGCGGAGAGGGCACTTACGGAAAGCGGAGTGAGGCTCTCCGACATTGACCTTTTTGCCTGCACAGTGGGTCCCGGCTCTTTTACCGGCGTACGTATAGCAGTCTCCCTTGTGAAGGGACTCGCCCTTCCGGAGGACAAGAGCTGTGTGGGGCTTTCCTCCCTTGAGGCGCTGGCCTATCCCCTAAGGGATAAGGACGCAGTTATCTGTCCTATGATAGACGCAAGGCGTGGGAACGTGTATAATGCGCTCTTTAAGGGGGGTAAACGTCTGTGCCCCGACAGGCTCATTTCCCTTGAGGCACTTGAGGCGGAGCTTGCCGAGCTGGGCGAGCCCGTGTTCCTTGCAGGTGATGCATACGAAACGGCAAAAGCACGCTTTACTTTTAAAACGGAAGAAACGCCCGAGGAGCGGCGTTTGATAAACGGAGGGGCTATTGCCTCTTACGCATACGAGATCTATAAGGCAGGCGGTGCCGTTAGGCACACAGACCTGCGACCCGAATATCTTCGCCCTTCTCAGGCGGAACGTGAAAGAGAGGAAAAGAACAATGAGTAAGATCATAGCGATCGGATGTGACCACGGCGGATACGAGCTGAAGGAGCAGATCAAGGCGTACCTTATCGACCGTCAGATCAAGTATATCGACGTGGGATGCGACGGCCCTGCTTCAGTGGACTATCCCGAGTATGCGCACAAGCTGTGCAGAAAGATACAGAAGGGCGAGTGCTACCGCGGCATCCTCGTCTGCGGAACGGGTATCGGTATGAGCATGGCGGCAAATAAGCACGAGGGCATTCGCGCCGCCTGCTGCTCGGACACCTTCTCTGCACGTATGACCAGAATGCACAATGATGCAAACGTGCTTTGTCTGGGCGGACGCGTAGTCGGCACCGGCCTTGCTCTTGATATGGTGGAGCTGTTTCTCAACACCGAATACGAGGGCGGACGCCACCAGAAGCGGGTGGATATGGTAAACGAATTCGATAAGTAATTTAAGTTAAAACCACGGTGAAAACCGTGGTTTTAAAACGGAGGCGAAAAATGAGAGGGAATACGGATTTAACAAGCGGCTCGGTCATGGGTAAACTGATACTGTTTGCTCTGCCTATCTTTTTCAGCAACGTTTTCCAGCAGCTTTATAATACCGCCGATTCCCTGATAGTAGGTCAGTTCTTGGGGGACAAGGCGCTGGCGGCGGTGAGCTCGTCGGGAAACCTCATCTTTATGTTCGTCGGCTTCTTCAACGGTGTCGCCATGGGCGCAGGCGTGCTTATCGCAAGACACTACGGCGCAAAGGACTACAGAGCGGTAGAGCGTGCCATACATACGGATATAGCCTTCGGACTTGTGACGGGTGCGGCCCTCACGGTGCTTGGTATTGCCTTCACCCCCACTATCCTCGGTTGGATGGGCACCCCCACAGACGTGCTCCCTCAGTCTGTGAGTTACTTCCGCTTTTATTTTTGCGGAGCCATCTTCACGGTTATGTACAATATATTGGTAGGTATCCTCCACGCTATGGGCGATTCCCGCCATCCGCTTTATTATCTTATTGCCGCCAGTATTTTAAACGTGATACTTGATATCATACTGGTGGGCGTTTGCGGCTTCGGCGTGTGGAGCGCGGCGCTGGCGACCACCTTGTCCCAGGCTTTCAGCGCGGTGCTGTGCACCCTTCGACTGCTTCGCACAAATGGCGAGGTACGCTTTCAGGTAAAGAAGATAGGCTTTCATCTGCCTACCCTTCGCGCCATTATCCGTTACGGACTGCCCTCGGGTGTGCAGAATTCGGTGATCGGCCTTGCCAACGTGGTGGTACAGTCAAATATCAACGCTTTTGGCTCGGCGGCTATGGCAGGCTGCGGCTCATACTCCAAGATAGAGGGCTTTGCATTTCTTCCCGTCACCTGCTTCGCCCAGGGACTTGCCACCTTTGTGGGACAGAATCTTGGTGCTAAAAGGTATGATCGCGTAAAGCGCGGCTCTATCTTCGGCGCCTTATGCTCGGTCACCTTGGCAGAGGTGGTGGGGCTTTGCTTCTACTTCGGTTGCCCATTTCTTCTCGGACTCTTTAAGCCGGGCGCGCAGGCCCTTGAGTTTGGTGTGATGCACTGCCGTACCGTTTGCCTTTTCTACTGTCTGCTTGCCTTTTCCCACTGCGCGGCGGGCATACTGAGGGGCGCAGGCAAGCCCAGCGTGCCTATGGTAGTGATGCTCTTATTTTGGTGTGTGCTCCGCGTCAGCTATATAACCGTTGCGGTAAGGTTCGTTCCCGTGCTTACCACCGTCTCTTGGGCGTACCCCCTCACCTGGAGCTGCAGCAGCATTGTATTTATTGTATATCTTTCAAAGGCGGATTGGCTTCACGCCTTTGAAGCGGAAAAAGCCTCTGCATAAGCAGAGGCTTTTCCTTTGGAGAGAATTATTCGTTTTCCGCATTCTCAAGTGCGGCAAAGTAAGCGTCAAGCACCTTGCTCTCCACCTCTTCGCGGAAGGAGGCGTTGATTGGGTGTACTATATCACGGTAGGTGCCGTCCGCGTTCTTCTTTGACGGCATAACTATGAAGTACTTTTCCTTTGCGTATATGACCTTTATGTCGTGCAGGGCAAGGCAGTCGTCGAAGGTGACCGATACCACCGCCTTCATGGGGCTCTCGTCGTCGAAGGTCTTTCTTACCTTAATGTCTGTTAAGTGCATTTTGTCCTCCAAGTTGTGTTTTGTTGTCTATATTATACAGTAAGAATATGTAAAATATTCAAATCACATAAATCGTTTTTTTAAATTAACTATTTACAATTTGTGAAAGGTGGAATATAATATACAGTGAATAACTATGTGCCGAGGTATCATGGAAAAGGATATTCTGTTTAATATATTGGATAATGCGAAGAAGCTGTATTTTATCGGCATAGGCGGCATCAGTATGTCAGGCATCGCCGTCTTTGCACGTGAGATGGGCTACGAGGTAGCGGGCTCTGACCGAAGCGAGTCGGATCTCACCGCGCGCCTTCGTGAG
This sequence comes from Eubacteriales bacterium, assembly GCA_045546375.1. Taxonomy (GTDB): domain Bacteria; phylum Bacillota; class Clostridia; order Oscillospirales; family CAG-272; genus CAKSEI01. The sequence goes on from JAZQCR010000031.1 coordinate 53,128, forward strand.
AGCGGAGTACGCATCTATCTTTCGCACGAGGCAGAGCACGTAGTGGGCGCAGACGCTGTGGTGTTCACCGCGGCGGTAGGCACGGATAATCCTGAAATGGCTTATGCTGCAGAGCTCGGCATACCCACCGTGTCCCGTGCGCAGTTTTTAGGCTATATTATGTGCCGTTATGAAAACAAGATAGGCGTGTCGGGCACCCACGGAAAGAGCACGACCAGCTCTATGCTTTCTCACGTGTTTTTGGAGGCAGGTCTTGACCCCACGGTGGCGCTGGGCGCAGAGCTTTCCGAGCTCGGCGGTGCATACCGAATGGGAGGCGGCAGGGATTTTATCTACGAGTCCTGCGAGTACAAGGATTCCTTTCTTTCCTTCTATCCCGATATAGCTATCATACTTAATATCGACCACGACCACGTGGATTATTTTCTCACCATGGAGCAGATGGTAGAGAGCTTCCGTAAGAGTATCCGGACTGCTCACACGGTTATCGTGCCTGCGGATGACGAAAGGGTGGAAAGCGCCCTTGAGGGGTACTCCGGCAAAGTGATCCGTTTCGGACTTAACGGGGAATGCGATTTCTATCCCGCTGACCTTACTTATGAGAGAGGCAAAGCACGGTTTACCGTTATGGCATACGGTAAGGAGCTGTGCCGCGTATCTATGGCGGTGCCCGGTGAGCATAACGTGGTGGACGCTTTGGCTGCGGCAGCGGCGTCCTATATCTGCGGTGTTCCGGGGGATGCCATAGGCAAGGGCCTCGGCAACTTCGCAGGCGCGCGCAGACGCTTTGAGAGGAAGGGAAGCGTGCGCGGTGTCGACGTATACGACGACTACGCTCACCATCCAACCGAGATACGCGCTACCCTTTCGGGTATCAGTAAGCTGGGTTATCGCAGAGTCATCTGTGTTTTCCAACCGCACACCTATTCGAGAACCGCCGAGCTCTTTGACGAATTTGCCGAGTCCTTCGGCGCGGTGGACGAGGTGGTCTTCGTGGACATCTTCTCGGCAAGAGAGACCGATACCCTCGGTGTCAGCAGTAAGATGCTTGCAGATCACGTGGAGAAAGCGAAATATTTCCCCTCATTTGATGAAACTGTAGATTACTTGCGCGGTGCTTCCCACGCAGGAGATCTGATCCTCACCATGGGTGCAGGAGACGTATATAAGATCGGAGAAAGGTTTTTAAAGTTATGATGAAGAGGTTTATCGTTCTGTTGATGTGCACTCTGACGTTAGTTATGTCGGGCTGTAATACTCCCAGTGAGCAGATGGCAGAGGAAGACATCAGAAAGCAGATAATGGCGGATAATGCCACGGTCAGCGGCGCTGATGATGCGGCCGGGGCCGCTTGGCTTGAGCGTTATTTAAACGTAAATAACGCGGAGATGACCGAGTGCTTCCGAACCGACGATATGTCAGAGGGCTTTGAGCTTTGCTTTTCGAGATGGGGCTCCGGTCAGCGCGAATATATCGTGAGCGAGGTGGTATATCCCGAAGGCGAGCGCTATCTTTGCGACCTTTACGAGCTCACGGGAGAGACCAAGAAGCGTACTCTGTCTTACGCCTACGACCGTATCAAGGGCGACGAGCGCTTTGAGGACGGAATGAAGGGTATCGGCGATAATACCTATTCCGAGGGAGTGACGGAGATAAACATCACTACCCAGATACCTCAGGCGGCCAGCAATACTCTCCTTGTTAAGGAGAGCATCCGCGAGAGATCTCTTCTTTACGGTACGCCCTCTGACGGCTCCAGCTTTACCATCAAGGTTTTTGCTACCGTTGATAATAGCGGCATAAGAAAATACATTATGTGTAACGATGAGCGCCCCGCCTCCGATGTCGGTAAGGGTGAGCACCTGAAGAATAAGACCTATTATATCGGGTATAGTGAAAATACGGGTAATTTCGCTCTCGTGGACAGACAGTATAACGAGACCATCCTCTGTGAGAAGGTGGACACCGCGGATGAGACCAGGCGTGTCCCCGAGGTGTACGGTACCTGGGGCGACAGATACGGTATCTATACCGTGTCAAATAACTTAGGCGTAGTGCAGGTGGGCATTTTAGATGCAGAAACAAGGAAGCACACGGTGCTTGATACAAGCGGCGTTCCCGTCGGTATGTACGGTGACAGACTGTATCTTTCAAACACCAAGGAGGACGGCTCCTGTGCCGTTGCTTACATTCTTTTGGACGACCCTCAGGGAGAGGCTGTGGTTTTCGACGGCCCTGACGGAGTTATGGAGAACGTTGCCTTCTCCTCCGACGGCCGCATGGCTGTAACATATGCACCCGTTGACGGTAAGACCAAGGTGGCTGTATTCAACGCTACCGACGGCGCCCTTATTCGCGAGGAGTACGTAGGCGGAGTATACTGCGATCCTAAGTACGTGGGATTTTTAGAGGACGGCTCTATTATGGTCCTTTGCGACAAAAAACTGCTTTGTGACGAGTACTTATTTATAATAGGAGAAGAGGAATGAAGGATAATTTCCAGGACGAGCGCATAGACAATCTCTTTAAGGCTATCCTCACACTTAAGAGTGTAGAGGAGTGCTACGACTTTTTTGAGGATCTTTGTACCGTGGCGGAGATAAGGGAGATGTCCCGCCGTCTGCACGCCGCAGTTATGCTTACCGAGGGACAGACCTACGCTCAGATAGCGGCGGAGACGGGTGTTTCCACCGCTACCATCAGCCGTGTAAAGCGTTCACTTCGTTACGGTAATAACGGCTATAAGGAGGCTATCGCCACCCTTACCTCCAAGGAGAGCAAGTGAGTGAGGCTTATTCCGCCCTTGCACGTTGGTATGACGTGCTTGGCGACACCGTAGACTACGAGGGGTGGGCTGACAAGCTGACCTCTCTTTTCCCCGAGGGCGCAAGCCTTTTGGATATAGGCTGCGGCACTGGTAATATGACCCTGCCTTTAGCGCGCAGGGGCTACGATATGATAGGCGTAGACCTTTCCTGCGATATGCTGGCGGTTGCCCGCGAAAAGGCGATGGAGGCAGGACTGGATATCCTCTTTTTACAGCAGAATATGACCTGTCTTGACCTTTACGGCACGGTGGACGGTGTTATCTGCGCCCTTGACGGTATAAATTATCTGCTGTCAGAGGACGAGCTGTACGCCTGCTTTGGCAGTGTGTATAAGTTTTTAAATCCCGACGGCAGGTTTGTCTTTGACGTGAATACACCCTATAAATTTCGTCATATTTACGGGGATAACCACTATATATTAGAGGATGAAGGGGTGTATCTCGGCTGGCGCAACGAGTACGACGAGGAAAGCGGCATATGCGACTTCTATCTCGATATGTTCTCGGAGGGGGAGGACGGCTCGTATGAGCGCACCTGCGAGGATCAGAGCGAGCGTTGCTACTCTGCAGATACACTTATTAAGATAGCGCAGGACTGCGGCTTTAAGGTAGAGGGCTATTACTCTACGCCCGACCGCAAAGAGCCTCGTGAGGACGACGAGCGCTGGTATTTCGTATTAAAAAAGGAAATTTAAATGGCAAAATTACTTAGAGGCATGAGCCGTGACGGCAGTGCCAGGATACTTATATTAAATTCTACCGATATAGTGAAGGAGGCGCACCGCCTCCACGGTACGGCACCTACCGCGACTGCCGCCCTCGGCAGGGTGCTGACGGGTGCATCCCTTATGGGCTGTATGTTAAAGGAGAAGAACGACACTCTGACCCTTAATTTCAAGGGTGACGGTATTGCAGGCGGCGTTATGGCTGTCTCCGACTACTACGGCAACGTAAAGGGCTTTATCGGCGAGCCTAAGGCGGATCTGCCCAATAAGCCTAACGGCAAGCTGGACGTTTCCGGCATTATAGGCGCAGGCTCCATGACGGTCATCCGCGATATGGGCGAGGGTGAGCCTCACGTGGGCGTCACCGAGATAGTCAGCGGGGAGATAGCCGAGGACATTACCTCTTATTTTGCTGAAAGTGAGCAGATACCCACCGTGTGTGCCCTTGGGGTTCTGGTGGATACCGACCACACCTGTCGTGCGGCGGGCGGTATAATGATCCAGCTTTTGCCCGGTGCAGACGAGGAGACAATAGATATAATAGAGCGCAATCTGCCGAATATCGCAAACGTTTCAAAGCTCTTTGACTCGGGCTTATCCAATAAGGAGATCGCCAATATCGCTTTTGCGGATATTCCTTTCGACGTTTTCGACGAGCTTACCGTAGGCTATGAGTGCAACTGCTCAAGAGAAAGGATGGAGAAGGGTCTTATCACTCTCGGAAAGAAGACCCTTATGGACATTATCCGTGAGCAGCATAAGATAGAGACCCTGTGTCATTTCTGTAATAAGAAGTACCGCTTTGACGTAGACGATCTGGTGCGTTGGGCGGCGGCAGGAGCCTTCAAAAACGCAGAGAAAAAATAATTTCAAAAAATTTGAAAAAAGGTGTTGACAAACTGAATGTGCTATGCTATAATAACATCCGTCGCCGGCAAGAGCGGGTGACGAGATGGGAGCATAGCTCAGCTGGGAGAGCATCTGCCTTACAAGCAGAGGGTCATAGGTTCGAGCCCTATTGTTCCCACCATTATGGCCCGGTAGTTCAGTTGGTTAGAACGCTAGCCTGTCACGCTAGAGGTCAGGGGTTCGAGTCCCCTTCGGGTCGCCAAATCCCCTTCGGCGGTAGACTGCCGGGGATATGCCTCTGTAGCTCAGTTGGTAGAGCAGGGGACTGAAAATCCCCGTGTCGTTGGTTCGATTCCGACCGGAGGCACCACAGTTGGTGTCTTTAACGTAGAGGGTACACCTGTTCCCATTCCGAACACAGAAGTTAAGCTCTACAGTGGTGACAATACTCGGCTGGAGACGGCCCGGGAAGATAACACGATGCCAACTCAATATGCGGATTTAGCTCATTTGGTAGAGCGCGACCTTGCCAAGGTCGAGGTG
>JAZQCR010000032.1:0-4994 GCA_045546375.1 Eubacteriales bacterium
ACATGGCTACGATCCGACTTAAGGATCCTTTGCCGATTGTGGAGAGGCAGAGATGACCAGGGCAGAAGCAGGGGAGTATGATACCCTGAAGCAGGAGAAGGAGCGATGGGACGCAGAGGAGTACGGACACTTAGTCAGCGACATAAGCGAGGAGGACAACCCCTACCGCGCATCCTTCACTCTTAAGTATAAGTCGGACGCTTCGGTCGACTATATTAAGGATAAGGTAGAGGAGGCGGTCAGAGGAGAGCTGGGTGACCCGGAGGCAAAGGTCAATATCCGTTGCTACGTGGAGACCGCGGAGAAGCTGCAGGAGCTTAAGAACCTGGTAGTGTTTATCCTTATGTGGTTTATGCTCATACTCTTTGTGGTGAGCCTCTTCGTTATTATTAATACCATCAAGAGCGCCGTGTACGCAAGGCGTCACGAGATATCTATCATGCGCTATATCGGTGCTACCAAGAGCTTCGTCACCATACCGTTTATTATGGAGGGCGCTATCATCGGTGTTCTCTCAAGCGTGGTCGCATTCTTCTTACAGAAGGCTATGTACGGCTACATAAACGATTTCTTTATGAGTGACAACGGCTTTATCAAGATAATCCCCTTTAACGAGCTGTCTTCATTCTTCCTTTGGGGCTTTGTGGCTATCGGCGTTTTCTGCGGAATCGTGGGAAGCTGCATCTCACTGCGTAAGTATATGAAGGTCTGATACGTAAGGAGGCAAATATGAAGATGAAACTTTGGTTAAAGATCTTATGTTGCACTTTGAGTATCGTCACCCTGGCTTTACACCTGCCCCTTGAGATCACCGAATCCAAGGCGGCACCCACAAACTCAGAGATACAGAAGCTCGAGGAAGAGCTCAAAAAGCTCGAGGAGAACATCAAGGAGTATGAGGGAAAGATAGAGGATATAAAGGCGAATTCTTCCTCCGCCATGAATGAGAAGGCGGCCTATGAGGAGCAGATCGCCCTGGTTGAGAGCAAGATCGAATCCACCGAGTCGCTTATCGCAGAGTACGACAGGCTTATCGCCGAGAATGAAAGCTCCGTGGAGGATAAAAACGAAGAATACGACAAGATGTTCGAGAAGGTAAAGGAGCGTTTGCGCATCCGTTACGAATCGGGCGTTTCCAATCAACTTGTCTATATCCTCGAGGCAGAGTCCTTCACCGAGTTTCTTGTTAATATGGAGAGGACTGCCGACATCCTGCGCTATGACCGCGAGCTGATGGCAGAGATAACCGCTCAAAAGGAAAGCCTTAATACCGACCGTGAGCTGCTTGAAAAATACAAGTCAGAGCAGGAGAACGCGAAGAAAAGCCTTGATGCAGAGAAGGACGACCTTGACGACAAGAAGGCAAATCTCAACAATTATATAGATCAGCTTGAGAATGACCAGGAGAAGTATGAGCAGATGCTCCTTGAGGCAGAGGAAGCAGATAAGGAGCTGAATGCACAGCTTGAGGCTGCCCTTGCAGCACTTGCCGCCAAGACCGACGAGGTGGTTCAGCACCCCGTTGATAAGGATTCTCTTATCTGGCCCGTATCTACCACGAATAAGTTGATCAGCTCATACTACGGTGAGAGAAATCTGTGGGGCAGAAAGGGCTTCCATTACGGTATAGATATTCCCGCTCCTGCAGGCTCTAACGTGTATGCGGCGCAGTCGGGCGTCGTGGTATATTCACAGTATCATTACAGTTACGGTAATTTCGTGGTATTAAATCACGGCGGTGGATATACTACTTTATATGCGCACAATACCTCTAACGCAGTTTCCGTGGGCCAGACGGTTAGCCGCGGCGACGTAATAGCATACGTCGGTACTACGGGAACCTCCTCGGGTAACCACTGTCACTTCGAGGTGCGCGTAAACGGTGCTCATACTAATCCGCTGAATTATGTGAATCAACCTTAAATGAAGAAAAGATTTAGTATTCTTACTTTGGCGGTGGCCATCGGCTTTTCGGTTGTAGCCACCTTCCAGATGACGTACGTATACTGTGCTCGTACCGAACTCATCGCAAAAGAAAGCACACCCCTTGCCTATGACAGCGAGAAGCTGGCGTACGTTGACCAGGTCTACCGTGAGCAGTTTGTAGGTGAGTTAGATCCCGACGCCATAACCGACGCAATGATAAAAGGCTATCTCTACGGTGCGGGAGAGATCTTCGGCGGTTATCTTACTGCCAAGGAATACGCAGAGTACATGACCGAGCGTGAGGGCAATCTCGTGGGCATAGGCATCACGGTAGTCTACAACAGCGACGAGGGTCTGGTGCAGATAGTCGCTGTAAACGACGGGTCCCCTGCCAAGGAAGCGGGTATCCTTCCGGGAGATAAGATCTTCTCCGTGGACGGCAAGGACGCCAAAGAGCTTGGCTACGAGGGCGTGGTAAACACCATCCCCGGTGAAGAAGGCACGGACGTGTCACTGACTGTGCTTCGCACCTCCGATAAGGAGGAAAAGAAGGTAGACTTCACCGTAAAGAGGGCAAAGGTAGAGAGTCAGAGCGTATACTATCATATGGCAAGTGACGGCATTACCGGAGTTATACGCATCACGGGCTTTGCCGCCAAGACCCCCGAGCAGTTTAAGAATGCCGTTGAGGCTCTGAAGGCCAAGGGCATGACCCGCGTGGTATTCGATCTGCGGGGAAACCCCGGCGGCGAGCTTGACAGCGTGGCAAGCGTCCTTGACTATATCCTTCCCGAGGGAGATATCATTATCGCTATCGACAGGGATGGAAATAAGACCACTCTAAAGAAGAGCGTGGCAGGTGAGCTTGATATGCCTATGGCGACCCTGGTGGACGGAGGCTCTGCTTCCGCTTCCGAGCTGTTTTCAGGTTGCTTCCGCGACTATGAGAAGGGCCCGCTGATAGGCTCTAAGACTTACGGCAAGGGCAGTATGCAGCAGTTTATCGCCATGCCCGACGGCTCTGCTATCAAGATAACCTATCGCAAATTCACGTCCCCTTCGGGCTTTGTTCACGACGGCGTGGGCTTTACCCCCGATATAGAGGCGAGCTTACCTGAAGAGTATCAGGACGTAAACCTCTTCTTACTTACCGAGGAGCAGGACACCGTTCTCGGTGAGGCAATAAAGTATTTAAACGGCGAAAGAGCCGATAACTGAAAAGGAAATAATTATTATGGCAACAGAGATAATCGTTACCGAGGACGGTCTTAAGAAGCTCCAGGATGAACTCCACTATCTGAAGACCGTCAAGAGAAAAGAAGTAGTGGAGGCCATCAGAGTAGCTATCGGTTTCGGAGACCTCTCCGAAAACAGTGAGTACGACGAGGCGAAGAACGAGCAGGCAAAGACCGAGGCTCGCATCCAGGAGCTTGAGGAAACTCTCAATCACGTTAAGCTTGTGGACGAAAGCGAGGTCCACACCGAGAGCGTTAACGTGGGTAACAAGGTAAAGGTATTTAACGAGAAGTATAAGGAGGAGGACGAGTACACCGTAGTCGGCTCCACCGAGGCAAATCCCCTTATGAACTATATCTCCGACCAGAGCCCCATCGGCCGTGCTCTTATGGGCGCAAAGGTGGGTCAGACAGTAAAGGTTGACACCCCTAAGGGTGCTATGAAGTTAAAGATTCTCGAGATCACCAAGTGAGGAAGACCATGAGCGAAGAAAGAGTAAACCAGCAGGCAGAGCAGACTGCCGAGGAATTAAACGACATACTGCGCGTGCGCAGAGAGAAGCTGGCAGCATATGAGGAGGCAGGCAACAGCCCCTTTATTCAGACCAAGTACGACGTTACCGACTACTCCGAGACTATTAAGGCAAACTTTGAAACGTACGAGGGTAAGACCGTACGCATCGCAGGCCGTATGGTGGCTCGCCGTATTATGGGTAAGGCATCTTTTGCCGGCATCCAGGACGGAGAGGGAAGAATACAGGTGTACGTTCGCCGCGACGACGTAGGCGAGGACGTATACGCCGACTTCAAAAAGTGGGATATCGGCGACATCGCAGGTATCGAGGGCTTTGTCTTCAAGACCAAGACTGAGGAGATCTCTATCCACGCTACTAAGATCATCCTTCTTGCCAAGAGCCTACTGCCCCTGCCCGAGAAGTTCCACGGCTTAAAGGATACCGACACCCGTTACAGACAGCGTTACGTTGACCTTATCGTCAACCCCGACGTAAAGGATACCTTCGTAAAGCGCTCTCTCATCCTTCGTGAGATCCGCGCATATCTTGACTCCAAGGGCTTCCTCGAGGTAGATACTCCTATCCTCACCCCCTTTGAGATAGGTGCTGCTGCACGTCCCTTTATCACCCATCATAATACTCTTGATATGGATATGTACCTGCGTATCGAGACCGAGCTTTACTTAAAGCGTCTTATCGTAGGCGGCTTTGATAGGGTATACGAGGTAGGCCGTATCTTCAGAAACGAGGGTATGGACACTAAGCATAATCCCGAGTTCACCACCATCGAGCTCTATCAGGCATATACCGACTATAAGGGTATGATGGATCTGGTAGTAGAGTTGAATACCATGCTGGCAGAGAAGATCTGCGGTTCCACCAAGATCACTTACCAGGGTAAGGAGATCGATATGGGCAACTGGGAGCGCCTCACTATGGTCGAGGCGGTCAAGAAGTACGCAGGCGTTGACTACTATGAGTGGGAGAGCGACGAGCAGGCAAGAGCCGTTGCTAAAGAAAAGCACGTAGAGGTGCCCGCTGACGCTACCAAGGGTACCGTACTTATCGAGTTCTTTGACGCATACGTCGAGGAGCAGCTCATCCAGCCTACTATCATCTACGATTACCCTGTAGAGAATAGCCCCCTGGCAAAGAGAAAGCCCGACGAGCCTGCGTTCACCGAGCGTTTTGAGTTCTTCATCAACGCTACCGAGTTCGGTAATGCGTTCAGCGAGCTGAACGACCCCATTGACCAGAAGGAGCGCTTCGAGCGCCAGGTGGCGGCAAAGAAGGCAGAGGATCCTAATACCACCGCACG
>JAZQCR010000033.1:0-26782 GCA_045546375.1 Eubacteriales bacterium
GTTAGTACCCTGATTGCCACCGTTGTTGCCACCGTTGTTGCCACCGTTGTTGCCACCGTTGTTACCACCGTTGTTACCACCGTTGTTGCCACCGTTGTTGCCACCGTTGTTACCACCGATGTTGCCACCGTTGTTACCACCGATGTTGCCACCGTTGTCGCCACCGTTGTCGCCACCGATGTTGCCACCGTTGTCGCCACCGTTGTTACCACCGTTGTTACCACCGATGTTGCCACCGTTGCTGGGCTCAGTGGGCTCGGGGGGAGTAATGTTTGCCATAGGATCGCTCAGAATGATGTAGTCGAAGTAGTCAGCCTGCCAAGCAGTACCTGCAGCGTTGTAGTTGTTGTCCATTGCGTAGGTCTCGTCGTAGGGATCGATAGAGTTCTGAGAGTGGATCATAACGTGTATGCCAAGCTCAGTGCCGAGAGCGGAGGTATCCAGCGGAACGGAGAACTCTGCGCCCCAGGTAGCGCCGGCATTGTAACCCTTACCGGAGAAACCGGTATTGAAGGTGTCGTAGTCACGGCTCATGTAGCCGGAACGGCTGATTCTGTACTGAGTAGGAACGGAACCGTCGTTAGACCAGTCAACCAAGAACTCGATACAGTCGTCGTCCCAAAGGTTACAGGGGTCATGCTCGCCCTCTGCCATGTGGGCACAACCGGAATCCTTACCTCTCTGCTTACCGCAGTCGGGGCAGATGGTAACGTAGTCGTTGATGTTGAAGAAATTGTCGTCGTTACACTCAACGAACAGATAAATGTTGTTATCGTCGTAAACGAAGTAAGCGGTACCGGAAACAGGCTTATCTGCGTTACCTGCCAGACGGGTGATGTTTACTCTCAGACCGTCATCGTAGAAGGGCTCCTTCTGACCGTCAACTACTACATCGTAGCCAACGATCTTGGGTACCTTACCCTCCTGAAGACTAACGGGAGTTCCATCAGCCTTAGTGAAAGGGATGACATCACCATTTTCATCACGGTACTCAACAGGCTCGTTGAGGTCGTTTGCGCTCGAGCAGATAGCAACCATACTGAGAATCATGGTAGCTGCAAGCAGGAACACTAAAATTCTTTTCATTTTCTCTCCTCCGAAAAAATAATTAAATAATTTTTTTATGTAACTGGCTTTCGCCAAACATACATTAACCGTCTACGATATTATCTCACAAAATGTATACTTTGTCAACACCTTTTTTGAAATAATATTCATTTTTTGGACAAATTTACGCTACGATCAACTTAAACCGTCTGGATAGCCAATCCCTCTTCTCCGATAGAGCCGTCGGAACTGCCGCCCTCCTCGGCGGGCTTCTCCTTCAGACAGTCAAAGTAATCGAACGTCTCGGGAACGAAGATGTCCTCGTGAACCGCATCCAGGGAGTAAGGGCCCTTGGGCTGAGGCTCACGCTTTACCCACTTACCGTCAGTGAAGTCGGGGATCGGAACGGGCATAGAACCCATTGCGATAGACTGCTCGGACAGACATCCGATAACCATCATACATACGGAGTCGTATACGTCGATAGGAGGTGCCTCGTGGTTACGAACGCTCTCTAAGAACGCTCTGAGCACCAGGGTATCCATACCGCCGTGGGCGTCCTGTATCTCCTTCTTCTTGAACATACTCCACAGAGGATGGTCGTACTGCTCGATGTAGTCCTCCATCTTTACTGCGCGGTGGTCCTCGGTCAGACCCTCTAAAAACAGCTTATTGCCGTCCTCCATCCATATACCGTTAGTGCCCTGCACGCGTCCTCCGCGGCTGTAGGCACGAGGTAAAGTGATATCATGGATAAGCACCATATTCTCGCCGTTTGCGCACTTGATAACGGTAGTAGTAACGTCACCGTTGTTTACACGCTTGCCGTACATAGGATGATCCTTAGTACCGTGCTTTGCGATATAATCGTAGATACCGCACGCCTTGGTAGAGGTAGCGGTAAGAGAAAGCATACGGTTACCGCGGTTGATGTTAAGATATGTCATCATCGGGCCAAGCTCGTGGGTGGGGTACAGCTCGCCGTTACGGGCAGCAATATGGAAAGAACGCTCCATGCCGCGGGCGTAGTTATCTGCAAGACCGCGCAGATCGTGCTCATAACCGCCGGCAACGTACACGAGCTCACCGAAGATACCCTTCTTGATCATATTGATCATAGCAAGCTCATATCTGCCGTAGCAGCAGTTCTCGAGAGCCATACAGTGAACACCCGTGCGCTCGTAGGTGCGGACTAAGTCCCACGCCTCCTGAACGCTGGAGATAGGGCCTACCTCAAAGGCCGCGGGGATGCCCGCCTCCATTGCGTCGATAGCGATCTTATAGTGTGCGTTCCAGGAAGTGGGGATAAGCACACAGTCAACGTCGTCGCGCTTAAGGATCTCGTGATAGTCGGTGGTGCCAAAGGGCTTATAGCCGCGGCGCTCCTCAACTAACTTCTGTCCCTTCTCCATACGCTCCTCAATTAAGTCGCATACAGCTACGACGTCTATGTCATTCATATTAAGTACGGTATGGAGAACGCCGTAGCCGCGTCCTCCGAGACCGATATAACCTACTCTGATATTAGCCTTTGCCATCGTTATATTCTCCTTTTGTCAGATAACTTCTTTAATATCGTTCTCTTCCCTAATGCACTCGAAGTAATCGAAGTTCTCGGGATCGAAGAGATCGTCGTATACAGCGTCAAGAGCATAAGGAGTCTTGGGCTGGGGCTCGCGCTTTACCCACTTACCGTCGGTGAAGTCGGGGATCGGAACGGGCATAGAGCCCATTGCGATAGACTGCTCGGACAGGCAGGATACTACGCTCATACAAGCGGAGTCGTACGCGTCGATGGGAGGCGCGATGTTATTCTTAACACTCTCAAAGAATGCGCGGAGGACCAAAGTGTCCATACCGCCGTGTGCATCGGTGATGCCCTTCTTCTTGAACATACTCCACAGAGGATGGTCGTACTTTTCGATATAATCGTTCATATCCTCCCAAGCATGATTCTCATTCATACCGTCGAGGAAGATGTGGTTTCCGTCCTCCATCCAGATACCGTTGGTGCCCTGCACGCGTCCGCCGCGGGAATAGTGTCTGGGAAGGGTGATATCGTGAGTGAGAACGATGTTCTCGCCGTTAGCGCACTTGATAACGGTGGTGGTTACGTCACCCTCGTTTACGCGCTTACCGTACATAGGATGCTCCTTACCGCCGTGCTTCTCGATATAGTCGTAAAGACCGCAGGACTTGGTGGTGGTAGAGGTAAGGGTGAGCATACGGTTACCGCGGTTGATGTCAACGTAGGTCATCATGGGACCAAGCTCGTGGGTGGGGTAAAGCTCACCGTTTCTGTGTAAATCGTGGAAGGTACGCTCGGTGCCTATAGCGTACTGATCTGCTATCTCACCGCGCAGATCGTGCTGATAACCGCCGGAAAGGTAAACTACCTCACCGAAAATACCGCGCTTGATCATATTGATCATAGCAAGCTCGTATCTGCCGTAGCAGCAGTTCTCGAGAGCCATGCAGTGAACACCCGTCTTCTCGTGAGTGCGCACCAGCTCCCACGCCTCATCAACGCTGGCAACGGGGCCAACCTCGAAGGCTACGGGCTTGCCTGCCTTCATGCAGTCGCAAGCGATCTTGTAATGTGCATTCCAAGAGCTGGGAACGATAATGCAGTCAACGTCCTCGCGTGCAAGGATATCGTGATAGTTTAAGGTGACCTGAACGTCATAGTCCTCACCGTACTTCTCACGTACCTTTTTGCCGCCGTTTTCTGCGCGCTCCTCAATAAGGTCGCATACTGCAACCACCTCGATATCCTTCATTCGAAGAACAGCGGGCAGGTCGCCGTTTAAACCTCTGTTACCGAGGCCTATAAAGCCTACTCTTAACTTATCCATTTTTATATTCTCCTTATACGGTGAGTTTTCCCGCTACGGCGTACTCGCCTTCGCGGTTTAAATTTGACATTATGAGAGGATACCTTACGTCCTCAGGGCACTCAAGGGGGTTGACGATACGGAAGCGTACTTTGTACTCTCCTTCAGGCACTCCGGACAGGTCGAAGGTAAACTTCTGACGGAGCATGGGCATCAGATCGGAAAGCTTGGTCTCCTGCTTTTCTGCCCGCACCTCTTCCCCTGCTTCGTTCACAAGAGAGAGCTCAACGTCCCAGTCGTAGTAGATGGGAGCGATACCCACGTTCTTTACCTCGCAGGTGAGCTTATTATCGTCAAAGGAAACGTCCTTAAGTGTAAAATCATAGCCGAAGAGGGATGCGGCGTAGCGGAAGTTCTTATACGCCTCGGTTCCCTTCTCTGGCACTCCTCCGCCTCCACGCTGGAAGCCGAGGGAAAAGGTCATGTGGAAATGGGTGGTGCAGAACAGCAGTGCATTAAGTGCCTCACCCTCAAACATAGGACCGAAGAAATATTCACCCTGTCTATCCTTAAACGCCATTACGCCGGATATCTCGGCGCCCATCATCTCGGTCTTATATCTCTTCCAGAGATCCTTCTCACGGAAGAAGTCGTCAAACTGATGCAGCTCATACCACTCGCCCTCAACGGCTCCGTCGCAAATAGTGGCACGGTCGATCATCTCGTCCCAGGTGGGTGTATGATACTCAGCGGAATTAAACACGAAGTTATCGTCGTGGAAGCCCACGGGATACGCAGGGGAGTTACCCATAGTGGGATTGCGGTGCTGCAGCTTCGTCTTCTTAAAGTACTTACAGTACTGTGCCACCAGCGCCTCCTGCTTCTCGGCGGACATGGTAATAAGCGCCTGATGCTCGGGCATAACGTCGCAGTAGTTCCACTCTCCAAAGGAGCCGTAGAGACCTATCTGCACGCAAAGCAGACGCGGGTCGCCGTCAAATGCCTCACCAAACTGCTTGATAAAATCAAGGAAGCATTCGTGCAGGAAATCGTTATCCCAGTTAGGATACTTTTGATTCCACCTATTGGTGTACATCTGTCCCTCGTCCTCGAGGACCTTCGCGAGGATAGGATCAAACTTATGGTTTCCCTCAGCGGCAACAGGACGGAACACGGTGGTCCTGCCCGAGTCGGCGATATTCTGCAGACATTTATCTATAAACTCCTTCTGCAAAACACCCTTGTAGCCGCCCTTGCCGTCCTCCTCAAGACGGTAGAGATTATGAAAATAGGCGCCACAGTAAACAATGGAGTAGTCACGGGGGTCAAAATTACCTCCGAAAAGACATACACCCTTCATAGGCTGGGCGTCATAGATACGGTCATATTTAAGTTCGTTCGGTGTAAATAACATGGAAACCTCCGAAACACAAAACGCACATTATATTACTATGCTTATTTTATAGCACCTACCAATAAAAGTCAATAAGTTTTAGTGAAAAACAAAAACTTTTTTAGAAGAAAAACACAATATATTGTGATTTGTGAACAGGTGAGTGCATATAGATGACTGAAAGGACCGTGATAATATGCGTTTCTGCCAAGATGATATCGAAGAGCGCAGTATCGCCCTCGGTAACTACATACGTCGGACGGGTGCCACCGTCCGCGCTACCGCAGCAGTCTTCGGGATAAGCAAATCAACGGTACACAAGGACGTGTCCGAGCGCCTTCGGGATTTTTGCCCCTCTCTTTGGGAGGACGTGGCGGAAATACTCTCGGAAAACAAAGCTGAACGCCACCTGCGCGGCGGAGAAGCCACGAGGATCAAATATTTAAAGGAAAAAGAGGCACAAAACGATTAGTTTTGTGCCTTAAAAGTGCGTATATATAATAAATTGTAGGTAAAAATGAATTTTTTATGTATTTACTGTTGATTTTGCTCCCACTGTGTTATATAATATTATATATTAAATATTAATAGGTGAAAACGTGCATAATACCCACGAAAGGCTGTCACGATACAACGCATACGAATACTTCGGTCACCACCACGTCGGTGACCGCGTAGTCTTTCGCCTGTGGGCGCCCAGCGCGGAGGCGGTGAGCCTGGTCGGCGACTTTAATTATTGGACCGTGGGAGAAGACCCCTTCCGTAAGTTGGAAAACGGTATATGGGAGGCGAGCATTGACGCCGCGCGGATATGCTACGACTGTAAATACAAGTTTGCTCTGACATCCAAGGGACAGACCCGTCTGAAGGCAGACCCCTACGCCTTCTTCGGAGAAACAAGGACATACACCGCCTCTATTATTTGGAAAAGCGGATACGAGTGGAGCGACGGCGGATTTTTAAATGCGAGAAAAGAGATAAGCTCCCGTGGGATAAACATCTACGCCATACATCCCGCCTCCTGGCAGACAAGGGACGGCAGGGACAACAGCAAAGGGGATGCGTACCTTAACTTCCGTGAGATCGCCGAGAGACTCATACCGTACGTTAAGAAGATGGGCTATACCCACGTAGAACTGACACCTATCATGGAGCACCCGGATGACAAGAGCCTCGGGTATCGCACCTGTTCCTACTATGCCCCCTCCTCGAGATACGGTAACCCCGACGACTTCAAGCACTTTGTAAACGAGCTGCACAGAGCGGGCATCGGCGTTATCCTCGACGGAGTGCCCGACCGTTTTCCAAAGGACGAGCATGGTCTATACCGTTTTGACGGCTCGCCTCTATACGAAACAGAGAACGGTGACGGTGAAGCAATCTTTGACCTATCTAAGCCCTATGTTGAAGACTTCATTATATCAAACGCTCTGTTCTGGTTAAAGGAATATCACCTGGATGGGCTGTGCGTTGCAAGCAACGGTTGCAACGACCTGGAGGACAAGCTGGGCAGGATAATAAAGAAAGAACAGCCCGACACGCTTTTCATAACGGGAGAGGACGTAAAGACCATCTCCTACCGCGACGTCTCCTTTGAGGATTCGGAAAACATCGAGGCGCGGCTGGCAGGCGCTGTGATATCTCCTCTTATCAAACGCACCGTTATGGGGTGCGAATTTGCCTCTCAAAAGCCCTGGGAGCATATCCGTCAGCTTGACTGGCACTTAACGGAACTTCCGCGGCATGCAGAGATACAGCTCTTTATATCGAAGCTTAATCATTTTTATATAGATAACTCTTCCCTTTTCGGTGAATACACCACCGTCGCCCACGACACTCTGCAGATATACAGATACGGTAAACTGACGGTGATCGCGAATCTTACCGAGGAGACGGCAGAGTATACGGACGAGGGCCGGGTCATCTTCTCATACGGATATGAGGGCCCTGAAAAAAGCACCAATTTCTGCATCCCACCGCACGGCGCGGTTATCATAAAACCTATAATACGAAAGGAACGGCACAATGTTTAAGAAAAAAGAATGCGTTGCCATGCTCCTCGCCGGAGGACAGGGCAGCAGGCTGTACACCCTTACGGAGAAGACCGCAAAACCCGCGGTACCCTTCGGCGGAAAATATAGGATCATAGATTTCCCGCTTTCAAACTGCATCAACTCCGGTATCGACACAGTAGGTGTGCTCACCCAGTACCAGCCCCTGGTACTCAACGAGTACATAGGCAACGGACAGCCCTGGGATATGGACCGTGTAAACGGAGGTGTAACCGTTCTGCCTCCCTATCAGGGCAAGGACGGCGCCGACTGGTACAAGGGTACTGCAAACGCCATCTACCAGAATCTGCGCTTCATCGAGCGCTACGACCCCGAGTACGTTCTCATCCTCTCGGGCGACCACATCTACAAGATGGACTACGCCAAGATGCTCGACTACCACAAGGCTCAGAACGCCGACTGCACCATCGCAGTCCTGGACGTGCCCCTTGAGGAGGCTTCCCGCTTCGGTATCATGAGCTGTAACGAGGACGGAAGCATCTTCCGCTTTGACGAAAAGCCCAAGAATCCTACCAGCACCAAGGCGTCTATGGGCATATACATCTTTAACCGCAAGACCCTCTTCGACTATCTGATCGCCGACGAGGCAGACCCGAACTCGGACAAGGACTTCGGTAAGAACATCATCCCCAATATGCTTGGCGCAGGCGAGCGTCTCTTCGCTTATCCCTTTGAGGGCTACTGGAAGGACGTGGGAACCATCGACAGCCTCTGGCAGGCCAATATGGAGCTCTTAGGTGAGAATCCCGAATTCGACATCACCGACAGGAGCTGGCGCATCTTCTCCCGTAACAACGCGCTTCCTCCCCAGTTTATCGGCGAGGGCGCAAACGTACACAATTCCATCATCTCCGAAGGATGTGAGATATACGGAACGGTCGAAAACTCCATACTCTTCGGCTGTGTAAAGGTGGCCCCCGGCGCTACCGTACGTGACGCCGTTGTATTCTCCGACGTTACCGTAAAGGCGGGCGCTACCGTTGAGTACTCCATCATCGACAGCGGAGTGGTCATCGGCGAGGGCGCTACGGTAGGTGAGCCCAAAGAGGGCGGTAAGATCGCCGTTGTGGGATGTGATCTGACTCTCGAGCCCGGCACCGTCATCGCCGGCGGCGCTATGATAAATTCACTTAACTTGACCGAAAAGGGGGTAAACTGATATGGCATCCGTTGCAGGAATAGTATTCTCTAACCTTCACGATAAGAACGTCCCCGAGCTGACCAGCACCCGTACCATGGCGGCCGTGCCTATGGCGTGCAGATACCGTCTTATCGATTTCGCACTGTCCAATTTGGTGAACGCCAACATCACAAATATCAGCGTTATAACCCATTATAATTACCATTCTCTCATGGAGCACATCGGAAGCGGTAAGGACTGGGATCTTGCAAGAAGACGCGGCGGTATCAAGCTGCTCCCTCCCTTCATCAACGCTCACAGTAATGCCACTAACACTCTGTATTCCTCACGTCTTGAGGCTCTGCAGAGCGTTTCCGGCGCTCTCGATATAACCGAGAAATACGTTGTGCTCAGCGACTGTGACTCCATTTGCTCTCTTGATATCAACAAGATAGTGGACGAGCACATCAAAAAGGGCTCGGAAATGACCATCGTGGTACACAAGTGTAATACCGAGATCACCAATCCCGGCTCTAACGTTATCTACCACGCTGACGAGGAGGGCAACATCAACGGCGTTGACCTTTATAACCCTTCGCTCACCGGTGAGCAGTTAGTGTGCACCAACGTTATGGTGATGAACACCTCCTTCCTCTTCGAGATGCTTCTCGAGGCGAAGGCGCACAACTACCAGTCCTTCCTTCGCGACGTGGTGATCAACAACATAGGCAAGCGCAAGTTCCGCGTGCACATCCACGACGGCTTCTTCGCAAACATCAAGAGCCTGCTCGACTACTATAACATCAACTTAAAGTTGGCTCAGGACAAGGAGATGAGAGACGAGCTCTTCTCTCAGAAGAATCGCCCCATCTTCACAAAGGTAAGAAACTCGCCCCCAGCTAAGTACAACAACGGAAGCGTAGTTAAAAATTCTCTTATCGCCGACGGCTGCGTTATCGACGGCGTTGTGGAAAACTCCATTCTCTTCCGTAGAGTTAAGGTGGGCAAGGGTACTGTCATCAAGAACTCCATTCTCTTCCAGGACACTCTCACAGGCGAGAACGTATACCTTAACTGCGTCGTTACGGACAAGAGCGTGGTAGTTCGCGACGGAGTGGTGCTCTCCGGTCACGAGACCCTCCCCTTCTATATCGAAAAAGGAAAAATGATATGAGCAAAAAGATATTATTCGCCGCAAGCGAGGCACTGCCCTACGTTTCCAGCGGCGGACTCGCCGACGTTGTTTACTCCCTGCCAAAGGCTCTTGCCGCCGCAGGCGAGGACGTGCGCGTGATACTGCCCTTATACGATAAGATAGGCAAGCAGTTCCGCGACACCATGACATTCCTCGGCTCTATTAACGTTTCTCTCGGTTGGCGTAACCAGTACTGCGGTGTCTTCACCGCGACCTTCGACGGTATCACCTACTACTTCGTTGATAACGAGTACTATTTCCGCCGCGGCAACCTCTACGGCTCTTACGACGACGGAGAGAGATTCGCCTTCTTCAGCAAGGCTGTCCTTGAGACTATGCCCTTAACAGGCTTCTTCCCCGACATCCTTCACGCTCACGACTGGCAGGCGGCCTGCAGCGTTATCTATCTTAAGCTGCACTACAATCAGGATCCACGCTACAGCCGTATGAAGGCGGTCTTCACCATCCACAATATCGAGTTCCAGGGCAAGTACGGCACCGACATAATGGGTGACGTATTCGAATTCCGTCCGTGGGAACGCAACATCGTGGAGTACGACGGGTGCATCAACCTGATGAAGGGCGCTATCGAGTGCTGTGACAGGCTCACCACCGTCAGCCCCCGCTACGCAGAGGAGATCGAGAGCCCCGAGTACGCACACGGGCTTCAGCAGATCATCCGCGATAAGTGGTACAAGAAGCAGGGAATACTAAACGGCATCGACCCCGCATACTATAATCCCGAGACAGACAGAGAGTTATATAAGAACTTCTCTGTGAGCACCATAGCCGACAAGGCGATAAATAAACGGGAGCTGCAAAAGGCTCTCGCCCTTCCCGAGGACGCCCGCGTTCCTATGGTGGCGATGATAACCAGACTCACCGCACAAAAGGGTCTGGATCTCGTTCGCAGAGTCATCGAGGAGATACTCGAGGACAGCATACAGTTAGTGATCTTAGGCACGGGAGATGCGGAGTACGAGAACTACTTCCGCGATCTTGAGAATCGCCGTCACGACTGCGTACGCTCTATCATAAAATACGATAAAGCGCTCTCCAAGCAGATCTACGCAGGCGCAGACCTGTTCTTAATGCCATCAAAGGCAGAGCCCTGCGGACTTTCACAGATGATAGCCTCCGCATACGGCACGGTTCCGATCGTCCGCGAGACGGGCGGCCTTTACGACAGTATCAAGAGCTACAACGAGTACACGGGCGAGGGCAACGGCTTTACCTTCACCAACTATAACGCTCACGATATGATGTACACCGTTCGACGCGCCCTTTCCTTCTATAAGGACAAGGCGGTATGGAACGACATCGTAAAGAAGGTCATGGAGACAGACTTCTCCTGGCAGGCATCCTCTAAAGTATATCTCGAGATGTATAACCAATTATAAACTCACCCGTCAGGCCATACACGGCCTTTCGGGAATCCATTAATCTGTGTGCGCACATAGCCGTACACAAAAGGAGCAAGCAAATGGCACAAGAATACACAAAAAAGCAATTTAAAGAAGCACTGGTAGCAAAGTTAGCAGGCTACTTCGGCGTAAGCCCCGACGAGGCAAACGAGATCCAGATGTACAAGGCCACCGTCCTCGTCACAAAGGATATCCTCATCAAAAAGAGAGCAGAATTCCACAAGGCAAGAAAGCAGGCGGGCGCAAAGCGCGTCTACTATATGTGTATGGAATTTCTCGTTGGCAGAAGCCTTAGAAACAACCTCTCTAACCTGGGTATCCAGGATAAGGCAAAGGGGGCTCTCAAGGAGCTTGGCTTTGACATCGACGCTATATACGATAAGGAGCCCGATCCGGGTCTTGGCAACGGAGGTCTCGGCCGTCTCGCGGCGTGCTTTATGGACTCTCTTTCTACCCTTTCCTACCCCGCTATGGGGCATTCCATCTGCTACGAGTACGGCCTCTTCAAGCAGAAGATCGTTGACGGTATGCAGGTAGAGCTTCCCGACATATGGATGCCCGACGGCGACGTATGGCTGGTTCCCTACACTGATAAGACCGTAAACGTTCGCTTCGGCGGACGCACTATGGAGAGCTGGGAAAACGGTCACTGCGTCATCAACCACGTTGAGTACGACGAGGTGCAGGCAATCCCATACGACCTGATGATACCCGGCGGAAACGGCGGCCCTGTCAACGTCATCCGTCTTTGGAGAGCGAAGAACGTACAGAGCTTCAATATGGCGGCATTCACCCAGGGTCAGTATATCCGTGCGGTAGAGGAGGACATTAACGCTGAAACCATCTCCAAGGTGCTTTATCCCTCCGATAACCACACCGAGGGTAAGCTGCTCCGCCTCTCTCAACAGTATTTTCTGTGCTCTGCCGCTCTGCAGAACATAATCGCAGAACATCTTTCCACCTACGGCTCGCTTTCCTCCTTTACCGACAAGGTGGCTATCCATCTAAATGATACTCACCCCGCTCTCTGTATCCCCGAGCTTATGAGAATACTCCTTGACGTATACTCCTACTCCTGGGAGGATGCGTGGGAGATATGCCGTAAGGTATTCACCTACACCAATCACACGGTCATGCCCGAGGCGCTGGAGGTATGGAACGAGGATCACTTCCGTATCAAGCTGCCCCGTATCCATCAGATCGTCACCGAGATCAACCGCCGTCTGACCGCTGACCTGTGGGAGCTCTACCCCGGCGACTGGGATCGCATCTCCCGTATGTCCGTAGTTTGCAATAACCAGATCCGTATGGCGAACCTTTCTGTAGTTGGCTCAAGTAAGGTCAACGGCGTGTCTGCCCTGCACTCGGATATCCTAAAGAAGACGGTATTCCACGACTATTATCGCAAGGATCCCGACCTCTTTACCAACGTGACCAACGGTATCGCCCACCGCAGATGGCTGTGCTACGCTAACCCGAAGCTGGCTTCCCTTCTGGACGAGACCATAGGAGACGCGTACCGCACCGCTCCCAAGCGCCTTATCGACTTCCTTAAGTTTGATGACGATAAGGAGGTGCAGGCAAAGCTCGAGAAGATCAAAAAAGCCAACAAGGAGCGTTTTGCCGACTACGTTTACAAGCGTAACGGAATGAAGCTCGACCCCTCCTCTATCTTCGACGTACAGACCAAGCGTCTGCACGAGTATAAGAGACAGCTCTTAAACACTCTGCAGATAATCAGTACCTACAATCTCTTAAAGGCAGATCCCGACGCACCCATCACGCCCCAGACCTACATCTTCGGTGCGAAGGCGGCGCCCGGCTACCATATGGCAAAGGAGATCATAAAGCTCATACACTTTATCAGCGAAGACATCGAGAAGGATCCCAAGATCCGCGAGAAGCTCCGCGTTGTCTTTATGGAGGACTACAACGTCTCCATGGCAGAGGTGCTTATCCCTGCGGCTGACATCAGCGAGCAGATCTCTCTTGCAGGTAAAGAGGCAAGCGGTACGGGCAATATGAAGTTTATGATAAACGGCGCCCTTACCGTAGGTACCATGGACGGTGCCAACGTAGAGATGCACGCATCCGTCGGAAGCGACAATATCTATATCTTCGGTCTTAACACCGACGAGGTAGACGACCTGTGGCGCCGCGGCTACGGGGCATCCGACTACTACCATGCAAGCGAGCGTCTGAAGGGCGCTGTGGACGCCTTAAACGAAGGCTTCAACGGACAGTCCTTTAGCGATATGTACAGATATCTGCTCTCCGGCTACGGTATCGCAGACCCGTATATGTGTCTGGCTGACTTTGAGAGCTACTGTCATATCCACGACAAGGCTATTTCCGACTACTCTAACCGTGATAAGTGGAACAAGTGCGCTATTCACAATATAGCAGGGGCAGGCATCTTCGCCTCCGACCGCGCTATCGGTGAGTACGCTGATAACATCTGGAAGCTGAAGGCTCTTAAGAAAAACTGATGCTGTTTTCTAACCTGCCTGAATATCAGGCACAACGAAACATAAAGCTATACAAATCAATAGGGGGAAACGACGTTTCCCCCTTTGGTGCTTTTCCACGCACAGAAAAGGTGACTCTTACTGCCGCCTTTCCCTCTGCCGTAGGTGTTTATGACCTTAAGCTTGAGATAAACGCAGACGGCGGACCGCTGCGTTATATCCCATTTGAGCGCGATCATTTGGCACGGGGCGAGAGGTATGAGGTACTGCTCCCAACGGAAGACGAAGGACTTTTCTTCTACCGTATCAGTTACCGTGACGATACTGGCAAGCATTACGCCGTGAACGAGGCGGACGGCTTCATTGATTTTCAGCTTACGGTATACTCGAAAGACTACGCGGCGCCCGGCTGGTTTCGCGGCGGCACTATGTACCAGATATTCGTTGACCGCTTTAACCGTGGAGGTAATGCCCCAAAGAAAGACTACGCCAAGATGGCCAAAAGCGTAAAGAATATCCCCCCCTTCCCCGAATACCCGGGAGCCCCACTTGCCAACGACACCTTCTACGGCGGTGACCTTGACGGAGTGACAGCTAAACTCGATTACCTAAAGGAGCTTGGCGTAGATACGGTGTATCTCTGCCCTATCTTCGAAGCAAGGTCAAACCACAAGTACGACACCTCCGACTACAGTCGGGTAGACAGTATGTTCGGGGGCGATGAGGCACTTGAGCGCCTTATTGCTGCTATCAAGGAGCGAGGGATGCACCTTATCTTAGACGGTGTTTTTAACCACACCGGGGATGACAGCATCTACTTTAATAAATACGGCAACTATCCCTCCCTCGGCGCATATCAGTCAAAGGAGTCCCCCTACTACACCTGGTATACCTTCGAGAAGTATCCCGATAAGTATAAAAGCTGGTGGGGCATACCCATCCTGCCTACAGTAAACAAGGAAAGTAAAGAATTCCGCGACTATATCTTCGGACCCGACGGCATCGTCAAAACGTATCTTGATAAGGGCATTGACGGCTGGCGGCTGGACGTGGCAGACGAGCTGCCCGAGGAGTTTCTACGTCCTCTTTGCGAAAGGGCTAAAACGACGAAAAAAGACGCCTTTATCATAGCCGAGGTATGGGAGGACGCCTCCAACAAGATCGCCTATGACAGGCGCAGAAGATACCTGCAGGGACACGAGTTGGACTCGGTTATGAATTATCCCTGGAGAAACGCGGTGATAGACTTTATCAAGGGCGGTCACGGCGGCGCTCTGCGCAAGGCGGTACTGACTATCTACAGCCATTACCCGAAGCACGTTTCGGATAACCTGATGAACTTCTTAGGCACCCACGACACCCCGAGAATACTGACGGTACTCGGCGGTGAAGCCCCCGACGGATATACCAACGCAGAATTATCCATTAAAACTATGAGTGAGGGTGAGCGTGAAAGGGCGCTTAAGATGCTTAAGTGCGCCTACGCCATTATCGCTACCCTGCCGGGTGTTCCCTGCATCTACTACGGTGACGAGGCAGGCATGGAGGGCTACGGCGACCCCTTTAACCGCAGGTATTACCCCTGGGGCGAAGAGGACGAAGGGCTTGTCACCTTCTTCCGAAATATTGGAAGGATACGCCGTGAAAACAGCGAGTTTTCCGAGGGAATTCTCCGCTTTGACGAGATAGGCGAGCACCACGTAAGCTACTACCGCGACGGCGTATATATTGCAATAAATGCAGGCACAGAGCCCATCACGCTAAATGCGCCGAAGGGTATGCACGATTTGCTGACCGACACGCAGTTTGACGGTGCTTTACCGCCAATGAGCGCTGTTATATGCAAGATAAAAGAGAACACTTAAATCAAGTGTTCTCTTTTATTTCAGTAAAACGCTGATAAGTGACTCCGTCACGGATAACGGTGTCAAACCACATGGAAGCGGGGCGTACCCACACTTCCCTATCGCCGTAGAGAGCACGGTAGACAACCATATCCTCCATAGTCTCCGAATGGTGCGCTACGTAGAGCACCTCGTATTCATTGCCCTTAAAATGGCGGTAACGCCCCGGCTTTATTTCCATAGTTATCAACTCCTTTCTCTTATTGTATCATATAACGTATTAGATTTCCACCACTATTGACGAAAAGACGATAAAATGGTAAAATTGACAAAAGAGGTGATAAAATGGCAAAGGGTATGAATCAAAAGCAAAAGCTCCTGCATCTCATAAAGCTCTTTAACGAGCGCACCGACGAGGAGCACGGTCTTTCTATGAACGATATAATCTATTCTCTTGACAGCGCGGGCATCGCCGCCGAGCGCAAGAGCCTTTACGACGATTTCGAGGTGCTAAGGGTCGCAGGCTACGACATAGAAAAGAGGCAGGAGGGCAATGCCACTACCTACGCCCTTGCCTCCCGCACATTTGAACTGCCCGAGCTGAAGCTCTTAGTGGACGCGGTGCAGTCATCAAAATTCATCACGGCAAATAAGAGTAATAAGCTGATAAGCAAGATAGAGAGCCTGGCAAGCACTCACCAGGCAAGGGATCTGCAGAGGCAGGTCTTTGTGAGCAGTCGTATCAAGACCATGAACGAGAGCATCTACTACTCTGTAGACGATATTCACCGCGCCATTAACGATAACGTACAGATCTCTTTCCAATACTTCAGTTGGAACACGAAAAAGGAGAAGGAGCTCCGTCACGAGGGCAAGACCTACCGCGTCAGCCCCTGGGGGCTCGCCTGGGAGGACGAAAACTACTACCTCATAGCCTACGACTCCGAAGCCGAAAAAATAAAGCACTATCGCGTGGACAAGATGCTCCGACTGCGAGTGCTTGATGAGCCACGTGAGGGCAAAGAGGCCTTTGGCGATCTTGACCTGGGCCTTTACTCCAAAAAGACCTTCGCTATGTTCGGCGGCAAGGAGGAGCTTGTCACCCTGCGCTGTAAAAACCGGTTAGCAAACATCATTATCGACCGCTTCGGCAGGGATATCACCGTTATCACCCACGACAGCGAGCACTTCGACGTTATGGTGCGGGTAGCGGTAAGCCCACATTTTCTTTCCTGGCTGATGACCTTCCCCGACATGGTGAAAATAGTGGAGCCACAGTGGGTAAAAGAAGATTACATAGCCCTTGCCAAGGAAGCCTTAAAGCAATACGAATAAAAATAAGGAACTGCGGTTGCAGTTCCTTATTTTTTAATTAGCCAAATATTTATCGTAGTAAAGGCGAAGCATCTCTGCTACCTGGGCTCTGGTGCAGTTATCGCGAGGTGCGATCTTCGTAGCGCTTACGCCCTTGATGATCTGCACGCCGTTGATCCACGCCATGGCTTCCTCTGCATAGGCACTGATCTTGCCCGCGTCCTCAAACACTGACAGATCAGCCCTCTCATCAGTGGTAATTCCCTTATACTGAGCATAACGGTAGAGGATAGCCGCTACCTGCTCACGGGTGACGGTACCGTTGGGATCAAACTTATTATTACCGACACCGTTTACGATGCCCTCCTTGGATGCCCAGATAACCGCGCCGGTATACCACTGCTTAGACTCCACGTCGGTAAAGGTGGATCTGCGGTCGTTATTCACAGAGACACCCTCGAGACGGCAAAGCACAGTAACTAACATTGCACGGGTCATCGATCCGTTAGGATCAAATTTATTAGCGGAAACACCGTTGAACAGGTCACGGGTCACGGCGAATTCCACCGCTTTTCCGTACCACTTGGTCATATCCACGTCGACGAACTTATTGTTAAATAGCTTGGGAATATCTCTGGAGTCTAACTCCGCTTCACATACGGTGCATAAGAGCTTCTCCTTGCCCTTTCTGTCTGCAGTAGGCTCTCTGGTGACAGTCCACCGACCCTCGTCGTGACTGCCCACGCCCGAGAACTCAGAGACCAACACCTCGTGCTCCTCGCACTCAGTGCAGCGCTTCACTCTGATGCCCTCACTGACACAGGAGCCTGCTACCAGCACCTCCCAGTCGCCTGCTACGTGATTTGCATCGGGGAATCGGTCAACTACGATAGCACCCGAGGTGCTGACAGGCTTGGTGTAGAGAGATACGTTCTTTTCACTAAAGATCGAGCCCGCGGCGCCGCTCCAATAAGAATTATGCGCTCCCTTGACCTTACAGATGTAAGTGCCGGGCTCATCCGTGTACAGCACAGACCCGGTCTGTCCGTCGATAGCCTGAATAGTGATATTATCATCGGCCACCTTGTACCAAGAGTAAGTAGCTCCTGCATCACCGTACAGCACGCAGGTGAGCATATATTTACCGGATGCCTTATCCTTATTGCAAATTATATGGTTGCCAAGGACGTACTTCGAGGGGTCCCACAGCTTATCCCAGTTAGACTTTCTTTTATTTAGAGCCGCAAGGTAGGTCTCGTAGTAATAGTCGTAGTCATTGTCATGGCCACTATACTTACTCCTGGAGTTAAGATAATCCTCCAGGTCCCAGCGCTTCCAGTTCATAGCAAGACTGCTATGAGCCTCTGCCACTATATCCTGAGCGCTGAGCACGCCGTCCATAGGAGCTCCCAGCTCTAACTGCGCTTTGATAATCTCATCCATAAGAGCGGCTCTGTCGCTGATCAGCTCCATAAAGTCGCCCTTTCTCCAAAGCTGCTGCATCCATACGTACTGCTGGTGTACGGCATAGTTATTATGCTGTCCCCAGAAGGTGGCGTCGGTATTGAATACTTGTGCACCCGTCTCGAAATCCCAAACAGGGCCAAAGGTCAGCAGAGGATGCTCGCTGTCCTTTGAGTCTATGTACATATAAGTACTGGTACGGAAGAGCTCCCAGTTCTGGAAGAAGGCGTATGTCAGGAGCATATCCGCTAAGCTCTGGCAGTCAATATACTCAGAATAATGCTTTCCGTCGCTGTTGTAGCCGGTCCTCGAGAAAAGTGCATTCTCAAAGTCCTGTACGTACTTCGCGATGTACTGTACCTGCTCCTTGGTGCACACCTCAGGCGCCTTGATACTGACATACATACCGTTAGCCGTAGCAAATCCGCATTCCTCAATGCTACTCAGGGTTATCTCCATGAGGTATCCGCCCGTCAGGTCCAGCTCGCCCACAGCCTTGGCATCAGAGGTGTATCTGTACTCGCTGATACCGGCGGCTATAGCGGGGTCGGAGGCATCCGTAACCCTCTTGGTAGACGAAGATTCGCTGGTAACAAACTCCTCCTGGTCCGTGATGTCAACGGCGGCGTTGATATCCACCCTCTCGACTAAGATATACACGCCTCTGTATTCTCCGTCGATATATACGTCTACGTACTGGCTCTTGGTGCCGTAATACTCGTCATTGGCAAGGGCGCTGAAGGTCTGGAAACCCAGATGACTGCAGATGCCCGTCCAGTCATAATGGAACGCTTCGGAGATACGCATATGTAAGAGCGCCCACTTCTTCATCTTGCCCGCGCCCTCAATAAGCTCGGCCTTACTCGAAAGCTTAATGCTGAGAGACTTCTTATCATCCTGATAACCCTTATCGTTATCCGTCTGAATGCCGGGGGCGACAAAGGAGGTATTACCCCTTCCCTTTATGGTGTCGCAGGTATTGTCATACACGACGTTGCCGTAGCCGTCCACCATGAGAAGCGAGCCGGTGGCTCTGTTTTCCTTATCCTCGTTGATCCAGGACAGCACGTCTCCGCTACCGAGGGGGTCATCCAGAGTGAAATGCAGAGCAGGTATCTCAGAACCGCAATAAACGTTCAGAGAATAGGAATAATACTGATCATACGCCTTACTGTACTCGTAAACGGTAACAGAGCCGGCAGAAAAATCAAATACACCTATTTCACCTGCTGAGTACAGACTGCCGTCACGCTCATCGTAGAGCTGATCCTTACCTATATTCTTTACCGAAACAGAACCGATGTCGATCACACCGGGAAGATAAAGATTATACTCCCCGTCCTGCTCGATCACACCGTATTCAACAGTCTTGGTCACAGCCGCCTGGGTCTCGGGGTCAACGGTGTCCACCTCCAGCACGGCAACTATGGGCGGCGCGTTATTGCTTGCCTTGGCATCCTTATAATCGGCGGCTATAGCTACGGTAGCCGGCAGTGCCGATAAAAGCATCACAAGAGTAAGCACAAAAGACAAGGTCTTAGCCATATAATTCTTCATCATAGCGTCCTCCATATTTTACTAACTTCATTTTATCATACATAACGGAAAATAGCAATCATTTTTTGCCCCTGACCTTTGCGATCACGGTAACGGCACTAACAGCGGCAATAAAAGCAACACAACCGATGAAAATCCACAGGATGATGCCGCGCTGCACGGGCTTTTCCGCGTCATCCGCCACCTGCGTTTCTCCTACTGTGTGGAAGGCACGGGTGGTAAAGCTTTTATAAGAAAATACACTTCCCGAAGCGCGTCTGTAAAAGGCGTTGTTGGGTCCCTCTACGGCACAGTAATAGGTGCCGTGCTCGCTCACCGAAAGGGTGGGGCCTTCATTTCCCAGGTGCTCCGTCTCTCCGTTTTCCGTAACACGGTACCAGGAGTATGCCTCCGCCGTGCCCTTGGGTACGGCGGTCAGGATATATTCACCGCTTTCCTCGTCGTATTCCTCTTCTATCTCTGCGCCGAGAAGATAATCCTCCGACCAGTATTCATCCCATCTTTCAAGCCTTGCGCGAACGGCATCAAGGTGATACTCCGCATAGGCGACATAGGTGGGCTCCACCTCGGGGAATTTCGACGTGACGTTTTTCAGCCTGGCTATAGCCCACCTGTTCCAGTTCATACTCATACTGTCAGCCTGACGCTCAAGAAGCTGATAAATACCTGCATCCTCACCGTCCAGCATACGGTGCATATAGGACGATATAGCCATCGCGCTTTCCGTTGCCGCGTTCATAAAATCTGCGTGACTCCAAAGCTGCTCAAGCCACATATACTGTCTGCGTTCATTATAGAAATTATGTATTCCGAAAAGGGTCGTGTCTGTTAAGAGGGTCTGCGCACCCGTCTCAAAGTCCCATACAGGACCAAAGGTCAGTTTATCGTGAGAGCTGCCATCCACATCCTTATACAAATAGGTACTGGTTCGCATAAGCTCCCAATTCTGAAAGAAAGCGTAGGTAAGGAAACTGTCCGCCATACTCTTTACGTCAACGTACTCGGTATAGTGCTTCCCCTCGTCATTATAGCCCGTGCTTGAATAAAGAGCATCCTCAAAGCCCTGAACATAGGCGGCGATATACTGCACCTGCTCCTTCGTGCACAGCTCGGGAGCCTTAATGTCAAAAGAAATGCCGCGGGATGTAGTAAACCCGCATCTCTCTACAGATCCTACCTCTAAGATATAACCGCCTGTTATATCAAGACCGTCCATCGGGCTGACACCCCTTGAGTATCTGTATTTTTTAACCCCCTTGGCGATAGCAGGGTCGGAAGAGGTCTCTGACCATTCGTAGCTTCCTCCCTCGCCCTCTACCAGCTTATCCGAATCGGTTACGTCAACTGCGGCATTCACATCCAGTCGCTCCACCAGCAGGTACGCACCGCGGTATTCACCCTCTATATAGACGTCAACGCACTCTATCTTCGTCGTATAGTAGCCTTCCTCGCACAGCGCGTCGTAGGTACCGAGCCCGAGCAGAGTGGAAAGCCCCGTCAGGTCATAATCATACTCAACGTCCAGGCGCATATGCAAAAGAGACCATTTCTTCATCTCCCCTGCGCCCTCGATAAGCTCGGTCTTGGTAGCCAGCTTTATATTAAAGGAGCGCTTATCGCCCTGCAGACCGGGTGAGCCGAAGGAGCTGTTGCCGCGGCATCTGATATTGTCAAGGGCACCGTCATAAAGCACCTCTCCCTCGCCGTTTTCGACGTACAGGCTTCCCATAGCAGAATTAGACTTGCTTCTGCCGAGATAATCAAGAACGTCAAAATCGTAGCTATCGTCAAATTCTATATAAAAGGAGCTAACGTCAGAGCCCTGCATCACGTTTACCTTATAATAGTAAAAGAGATCCTTCGACTCGTTATATTCGTAAAAGCGCTGCTCGCCCAAATCAAGCTCCACCGTAAAGCTCTCGGACGGATAAATATACTTATCCTCCTTGGGCAGATACAGCACCTTATCACCCGTGTAAACGAAGCTGACCCCGTCAAGGGGAACATTACCGGGAATGCACAGGTGATCCCCACGAAAGTCAACCACCGATAGACGGCGACCGTTGGGCAAGACTGCCTCTACGGGAACGTCGTACGCCACCTCAAGCGCCTCTGTATAAGAAGCGGCGTGGGAACACACTCCTAAAAAAATACAAAAAGTTAACACGCTCAGTATCTTAACTATATTTTTCATAAAAACTTCCTTATTATTTTTGATAATTATTTTTGATACTACTTAATTATACCATACATCGGTACAAATATCAATCATCTCAGCTTAATACGGCGGCTCATCTTTTTTCTCGTATTTTTAATGCCGCCGCGTTTGTCGCAGATTACCTTAGACAAGACAAAGGAGATCGCAAGACAAACTACGCAAAAAAGCGCGCTTTGCCATACGGGTCTGCTCCCCTCACTACGGTTACACCAAGATAGTATCAACAGGATAAGAGTATAGGTGCCCGAGGTAGCAAGAGAGGCATACACGCCTGCCTCACGGCAAAGAAAAACGGACACAAGTGACCCTGCAACGCCACCGAGCAAAAATGCAATAATACCAAAAAGTCCCGTGAGAGCCCGAGGGTCCTCGTTCCCTACACAAATAAAGGTGAAAAGCAATAGGCACGCAAGCGCAGCGAAAAAGGACGATATTACGCCCGAAATATAACTCTTAAGCATAGAAAAAGCCTCCCGAAAAATGGTCTATGCCATTTTATTCGGGAGACCCTGTCATTATGAATCACTTATCGCTTCCGTCCTCGTCAGCCTTAACGTCAACCACTTTGATCGCATCCTTTAGGAATCTGATCTTGGTACGGTCCTTGCTGGTCTCGATGGTCACGGTCTCGCCCTTGATGCTTACGATCTCGCCGATGATGCCGCCGATGGTAGTGATCTCATCACCCACCTGCAGATTCTCACGCATCTGTGCGATCTCTCTCTCCTGCTTCTTCTGGGGTCTGTACATAAGGAAATAGAATACAGCCACCATTGCAACAAGCATTATTATCGTTGCGATATCCATTGTATATCCTCCAAGAGTTTGTTTGATTTTTTATATTATACATATTTATGTTCATTAAGACAATTAACTAATTGTAAACTTTTTTACGGTTGACAAAATCCCTATGGGATAGTATAATTGATATATTAATCTTAGAGGTATGTAAAAATGACAATTTATGACGAGTTAGTCGCCCGCGGCCTTATCGCTCAGGTGACCGACGAAGACGAGATCAAAGAGCTTATAAATAACGGCGGTGCTACCTTCTACATCGGATTTGACTGCACCGCAGACAGCCTGACCGCAGGTCACTTTATGGCGCTGACCCTGATGAAGCGTCTGCAGATGGCGGGCAACCGCCCCATCGCCCTTATCGGCGGCGGTACCACCATGATCGGCGACCCCTCCGGAAGGACCGACATGAGAAAGATGCTCACTAAAGAGGATATCGACCACAACGCAGAGTGCTTCAAGCGTCAGATGGAGCGTTTCATCGAGTTTGGCGAGGGCAAGGCACAGATGGTAAATAATGCCGATTGGCTCCTTAACCTCAACTACGTTGAGTTGCTGCGCGACGTTGGTGCCTGCTTCTCGGTTAACCGTATGCTGGCGGCAGAGTGCTACAAGCAGAGAATGGAGAAGGGTCTTTCCTTCCTCGAATTCAACTATATGATAATGCAGTCCTACGACTTCTATCACTTATACAAGAACTACGGCTGTAATATGCAGTTCGGCGGAGACGACCAGTGGTCCAATATGCTGGGCGGTACCGAGCTCATCCGCCGTAAGCTTGGCAAGGACGCTTACGCTATGACCATCACCCTGCTCACCGACAGCCAGGGTAAGAAGATGGGTAAGACTGCGGGCAACGCCGTATGGCTTGACCCGGGCAAGACCTCTCCCTTCGACTTCTACCAGTACTGGAGAAACGTAGCGGACACGGACGTACTTAAGTGCATCCGTATGCTGACCTTCCTGCCCTTAGAACAGATCAATGAGATGGACTCCTGGGAAGGCAGTCAGCTCAACACCGCAAAGGAGATCTTAGCCTACGAGCTGACTAAGATGGTTCACGGTGAAGAGGAAGCGGTAAAGGCGCAGGAAGCGGCAAGAGCCCTCTTCTCTACCGCTACCGCAGGCGCTAACGCCCCTACCTTTACCCTGACCGAGGACAAGCTCACCGAGGGCAAGATAGACATCATCTCCCTTCTCGTTGAGGCAGGTCTGGTTCCCTCCCGCAGTGAGGGCCGCCGTGCAGTCGAGCAGGGCGGTGTCACCGTAAACGGCGAGAAGGTCACCGACACCCGCGCCGCTTTCGGCCCCGATGATTTCGCAGGCGAGTTCTTACTTAAGCGCGGTAAGAAAGCATTTATGAAGATAGTAATGTGATAAAAAGGGACTGGCAACAGTCCCTTTTCGTAAACGGAGATAATATGAAGATAGTTATTTTAGACAAAGGTACTTTAGGTGAGGATATCGACCTCTCTCCGCTCCGCGAGATAGGTGATGTGACCGCTTATGAAACCACGAAGCCTGAGGAGATATCGGGGCGCATCACAGATGCGGACGTGGTAATAGTAAACAAGATAAAGCTGAACGGCGGTAATCTGACGGGATCCGGCGTAAAGGTAATATGCGTTGCGGCAACGGGATATGACAACATAGACACCGCGTACTGCAAAGAAAAGGGCATCGGCGTATGCAACGTACCGGGGTACTCTACCGACAGCGTGGCGCAGCTCACCCTTTCAATGGCTTTATCCTTGGCGACCCATCTGACCGAATACCGTGACTACGTACACGACGGTAAATATTCCGTCTCGGGTGCGGCAAACCTTGTCGCTCCCGTCTACCACGAGCTTTCCTCTATGAAATGGGGCGTAGTTGGCGGCGGCGGAATAGGTATGCGGGTAGCCCAGGTGGCAAAGGCTATGGGATGTGACGTTATGGTCTGCCGCAGAAAAAAAGAGGGTGACTTCCCTCTCGCTGATATAGATACCATCTGCCGTGAGTGCGATATTATCTCTCTGCACGTGCCGCTGACCGACGAGACACGTAATATGATAGACCGTGAGCGCATAGCTATGATGAAGCCCAGTGCTATCGTGATAAACGTAGCCCGCGGTGCCGTCACCGACGAGGCGGCCCTGGCAGAGGCTATACTTGAGGGTAAAATAGGCGGTCTGGGCATCGACGTATACTCTGCAGAGCCATTTTCCTGCGAGCATCCCTTCTACGGTATCAGACACCTTGACAACGTATGCCTGACTCCTCACATGGCTTGGGCATCCGCTGAAGCAAGGGCGAGATGCGTGAATGAGATGGCGAAGAATGCAGAGGCTTTCTTTAAGGGCGAAAAGCGGAATAGGATAGTATAAACATTAATACACCTCATCCACCGACGGATCATTGTCTGCTGACGAAAACAATCTTCCATCTCCGTCGGTCCCCCTTCCCCCACCGGGGAAGGCTATTAAGCCACAACAAAAGGGTAATAAATAAATATGTTGAATACGTTCAAATCGGAACAAAAAGAAAAAATTCTGTATTTCAAAAGCGGTAATATTGCCGTGCCACACGGTTTTTCCACGCGGCACGGAGGTGTCTCTACACTACCCCATACTGCAACTATGAATTTGGCATATGGCAGGGGAGACGACGAGGCTACCGTTAAGGAAAATATGCGTATCTTCTGCTCTGCCATAGGTATTGACAGCAAAAGCGTAGTCAGTGCGCGTCAGATTCACTCTACCGAAGTAATGGTGGTGACCCCCGAAAATGCGGGGCTTGAAGGGGTGGAATGCGACGGCTTTGTCAGCAAGGACAGAGGTATCGCTCTGTGCGTGAAAATAGCCGACTGCGTGCCTATCCTCTTTTGTGATAAGGAAAACGGTGTTATCGGCGCATGCCACGCAGGCTGGCGTGGTACTGCAGGCGGTATTGCGCCTATTACCGTAGAGAAGATGCTTTCTTTGGGAGCAGAGGTCGAAAACATTCAGGTGGCTATAGGCCCTTGCATCCATCCCTGCTGTTACGAGGTGGGCCGTGATTTCTACGAGCAGATAGCGGCTCTGCGGGGTGAGGACTTTTCAAAGCGGCATATAAAGTCTGTCGATAACAGAATGTATGCTAACTTAACCGAGATGAATAAAGAACTGCTGATAACCGCGGGTGTACCCGAAAAGAATATCAGTATCAGTGATAAATGCACCTGCTGTGAGCCTGATGTTTTCCATTCGCATAGGGCTACCGGGGGTGTTCGCGGCACAATGGCGGCGGTAATCAGTCTGTAGTAAGCCCCCTCCACCACGGCTTCGCCGCGGTCCCCCTCCCCCGAAAGGTGGAGGTGCATAAAGTGTACCTGCTGTGAGCCGGACACGTTTCATTCGCACCGCGCTACAGACGGCGTTCGCGGCACTATGGCGGCTATTATCAGTATGTAATATTATCAGTATGAAAGGAGATACAAATGGAGATCTGGGATCTTTATACAGAAAACAGAGAATTAGCAGGCATTGACCACCAGAGAGGCAAGCCGCTACCCGAAGGGCTATACCATCTGGTAGTCCACGTATGGGTAGTCAACTCAAAAGGAGAGTACGTCATCACACAGCGCGCCGCAAACAGACCTACGTTTCCGCTGATGTGGGAGTGTGTAGCCGGCTCTGCCCTAAAGGGTGAGGACGGGCTGAGCGCAGCACTGCGAGAGGTTAGGGAAGAGATAGAACTCGACCTTGATCCGGTGAACGGCAAACTCATCAACACCTTTATCAGAAAAAGCGTCAATGACATAGTCGAGGTGTGGCTCTTTAAATACGACGGCGATGTTCTGCCGGACGGCAGAACTACCGACGAGGTAGCACAGGCGCACTGGATGAATGCTTCTGAAATCAAACAGCTTTTTGATCAGGATATCTTCGTCCCATCGCTGACATATTTTCTGGATATGATAAAGTAACTACAACCCCTCCGTCAAAAATCAAAGATTTTTGCCACCTCCCCTTGCACAGGGGAGGCTTTTTTATTCAGCGCGATACAGTCAATAC
>JAZQCR010000034.1:0-16083 GCA_045546375.1 Eubacteriales bacterium
CAACCCCTCTTACATCCTGAAGGGCTACAAGATCGTTAACGACGTTAAGCCCGGCGGAACCTTCCTTCTCGACTGCCAGTGGAGCACAGAGGTGCTTGATGCTCACCTGCCCGCTTCCGTTAAGAGCTACATCGCGAAGAACAACATCAACTTCTACATCATCAACGCTACCAACATCGCTATCAAGGAGGTTGGCAACGCTAAGTGTAAGAATACCGTTCTTCAGAGCGCATTCTTCAAGCTGGCTAACATCATGCCCATCGAGGACGCTATCGGCTACATGAAGTACATGGCTACCAAGTCCTACTCCAAGTTCGGTGACGCTGTCGTTGAGCAGAACCACAAGGCTATCGACATGGGTGCTGACGCATTCGTTAAGGTAGACGTTCCCGCTGAGTGGGCAAATGCAGGTGAGACTCCTGCTCCCGCTGCTGCAGAGGGTAAGAGAGCTGACCTCGTTAACTTCGTTAACTCCATCGTTACTCCCGTTTCCAAGATGGACGGTGACTCCCTGCCTGTATCCGCATTCAAGGATATGGCAGACGGTACCTTCCCCCAGGGCTCCGCAGCTTACGAGAAGCGCGGCGTAGCGGTTTCCGTTCCCGTATGGCACGCTGAGAACTGTATCCAGTGTAACCAGTGTGCATTCGTATGTCCTCACGCTACCATCCGTCCCTTCGTTCTGAATGCAGACGAGGCAGCGAACGCTCCCGAGGCTATTAAGTTTACCGCTAAGATGATCGGTAAGGGCTGCGAGGACTACAAGTTCACTATGGCTGTATCTCCCCTCGACTGTATGGGCTGTACTCTCTGTGTAGCTGCATGTCCCACCAAGCCCGAGAAGAGAGCACTCGAGATGGTCAGCCAGGCAAGCCAGCTTGATCAGCAGCCCGTCTGGGACTACTGCATCAAGGAGGTTGAGGCTAAGGAAGTTCCCTTCGCTGACAACACCGTTAAGGGCAGCCAGTTCAAGCAGCCTCTGCTTGAGTTCTCCGGCTCCTGCGCAGGATGTGCCGAGACCTCTTACGCACGTCTTATCACCCAGCTCTTCGGTGAGAGAATGTACATCTCCAACGCTACCGGTTGTTCCTCTATCTGGGGCGGTAGCGCACCCGCTACTCCTTACACCGTAAACCGTGAGAGCGGTAAGGGTCCCGCATGGGCTAACTCCCTCTTCGAGGATAACGCTGAGCACGGTCTCGGTATGGCTCTCGGTCAGAAGACCATTCGTGAGCGCCTCATCGGCTACGTTAAGGAGCTGAAGGAGGGTGCACCTGCAGATAAGCAGGAGGTATTCGATAACTATCTGAACACCTTAAACGACGGCGCAGCTAACGAGAAGGCTACTGCAGCTCTCGTTGCAGCTCTCGAGGCTTGCCCCTGCGACAATCCTCTGAAGGATAAGGTCCTCGCTGAAAAGGACTACCTCTCCAAGAAGTCCGTATGGATCTTCGGTGGTGACGGATGGGCATACGACATCGGCTTCGGCGGCCTTGACCATGTTCTGGCTACCGGCGAAGACGTTAACGTAATGGTATTCGATACCGAGGTTTACTCCAACACCGGTGGACAGGCATCCAAGGCTTCTCAGATCGGTCAGGTTGCTCAGTTCGCAGCAGCAGGTAAGGCTATCGGCAAGAAGAATCTGGCTGAGATCGCTATGTCCTACGGCTACGTTTACGTAGCACAGGTTGCTATGGGCTACGATATGAAGCAGACCCTCCAGGCTATCAAGGAGGCTGAGGCATATCCCGGACCTTCCCTCATCATCGGCTATGCACCTTGTGAGATGCACGGTATCGCAGGCGGCGGTATGAAGAACTGCCAGGCTGAGATGAAGAAGGCTGTTGAGAGCGGCTACTGGCACACCTTCCGCTTCAACCCTGCTCTTAAGGCAGAGGGTAAGCCCGCATTCACCATCGACAGCAAGGAGCCTACCGGCGACTACGTTGAGTTTATCAAGGGCGAGGCTAGATACTCCCGTCTTGCTAAGGCTAATCCCGAGAGAGCAGAGAAGCTCTTCCAGATGGCTAAGGAAAAGGCACAGGAGAAGTATCAGCACATCCTCGATCTGGGTGAGCTCTACTCCAAGGGCGCTAACTAATAGCTAAACAATAAAAACCTTGACGGCAAGCCGTCAAGGTTTTTTGTTTTATTCAACTATTATTCGTGAATGAGTGACGCAGCGATGGCGGCGAAGGTCTCAAAGTCCAGGTTGGATTCCAGGGTGTACTCTATGCCGTCGTAGACCAGGATGGCCTTGTAGTGAAGAGGTCCGTATGGGGAGGCGTTATACATGGGGTCACCGTCGGGAATGCCGTTTTCCTTCAAAAAAGCATCCCACCAAAAATCGTAAAACGATAGGTGATCTAATTCAGGGTGTATTTCCAAAAATTCTTTTAACAGTTCTTGATACTCTACCGTAAGGTGAATGTCATTGATCTCGGTAAGAGCTTCACTGCCGTTCATTCCCGAAGTTGACCAGTGCTCACTGTTTACGAAGAAGAATACCGGCACACCGTTATAGTATGAGAGGCTACTCTCGGCATTAGGGGTCATTTGATAACGCATTGTTTGGGTCACGTCTGTATAATCGGTTTGCGATAAACCGATTTTAACGCCGCGGTTAAGGGGTGAAAAATCTCTCGATGTATTTTCCTCATAAACCATGCTGATTCCGGTGCGAAAGTAATCGCCTACGTTATACATATAGTCTGCCTCGGTTACGCGGCTAAAGACGTATTCTCCCGACTCCATATCGGGTTTTGTTAACCCTTCCGGAACGTATATCGGGCGAAAGTCCTTGCCGTAGAAGTCTACCACATCGTTCCACGTGAATATCACGTCTTCTGTTTCGGGCGGTTTTGCAAAGCACGCGTTGCCGCCGTATGAGGTGTCTTCCTCGGCTATTAAAATGGTTGTATATCCGTCTAAATACGCATCTCTTACGGTGTCCTCTATTACTATGGGCGTGAGGGTTATAGGCTCGATAGAGGGCTTGGTAGGTTTTTGTGTTTCCGTCGGGGTCTCAGGTTTAACAGACTGGTCTGTGGGTGCTTGCGGAAATGTATTTTCTTGTGATTCTTGCTCAAGCATATCGTGAGCCGCTTCCAGTACCACGTTAGCAGAGCTGTTTGTGCCTTCGTTAGCATTATTGAGACGCAGAGCAGTGATGGCGGTGGGCGCTATCAGCGCCAGCGCGCAGGCGCAGGCGATGGCAGGGATGATGATCGCGGTGGGATTACGTTTCTTTGGGTATGCTTCGTTTAGGTATTTTTCGTCGATATGGGTGAGCATATCGAAGCGTGTTTCTTTCTTCATAGGGTGTGACCCTCCTTTTCCAGATGTTCCCGCAGGGAAGAGCGCACACGAGAGAGTATGACGCTCACGTTCTTCTGTGAGAGGCGGCAGGCGCGTGCTATCTCGCGGTAGGAGAGGCCGTAGTAGTACCTCTGTATGAAGACTATACGGTGCTCTCTCTTAAGCTCTGCGAGAAAGCGGTTGATGCTGTCCGAGAGCAGAGCCATATCGATGGCGTCGTCACCCTCGTCTCCTCCTGCCAGCTCCTCCATAAGCTCAAGATGGTTGTAAGCTCCGCCCCGCTTGTCTGCCGCGCCTTTACGGTAGGCGGACAGAGCGCAGTTTCGCACAGAGGTGAAGAGGTACGCGCGCAGATTCTCGGGCTTGGCAGGCGGGATGGAATTCCAAAGGGAGAGAAGTGCATCGTTCACGCATTCTTCCGCATCCCGCTCGTCTGCGAGGATGCTCATAGCAATACGGCGGCATGCCTTGCCGTATTCGTCCTTCAGCGTAGCGATAGCGCTCTCGTCACGATTAAAGAACTTTGCTAAAACGTCATTATCACGCACGGTCCTCACCCCTTTCAACCTATAAGACGCATTTTATCTTCCAAATACTACAGGAAAAGGAAAAATATTCGTATTTTTATTATAGCATAGTTTTCTCTGTTTGGGAACTGCTTCACAGAAGTCTGCGCTCCAGCGAACCTCTTCGACTTCCCATTTTGATATCAGACCCTTCCACC
This sequence comes from Eubacteriales bacterium, assembly GCA_045546375.1. GTDB lineage: Bacteria > Bacillota > Clostridia > Oscillospirales > CAG-272 > CAKSEI01. The sequence goes on from JAZQCR010000034.1 coordinate 4,046, forward strand.
ACGACTTCGTCGCGGTCCCCCTCCCGCCGATCTTCGGGGGAGGTGCGACGCTGCCGTGACACTCTGTAATAACATAAGAGGTGCCATCCTGTCTTTTTGAGTTAAACCATTGAGATACAATAGTATTTACTACAAAACGTAAAAGGCGTGAGTTGCTCACGCCTTTCATATTATATTTGATTTTGCACACCGATGAAGAGGGGTATGCCGTCCTCGGTCATTATGCCGTAGACGAAGGGACGGTTGAAATTCAGTTCTATTGTATTAATCCCTTCACCTTTGGTTATTGCTATCGTTACAGACGCCGCTTTTACTCCGTGTGTGGTGAAGTCTAAGCGGTTATTCTGTTGTACTTGATCGAGAAACGTGCTGTCGGAGGATAATCGTGAAAAATCAGCATTAGATGAAAATGCGTCGCTCATGCCCATCTTAATTAGCGCTTCTTTAAGACTGTTTTGGGTATAGGTGCTGAAGACAGGGATGCGGATCTCCAAGTTTTCATTAGTTGCTCCGTTTAACATACGGAATAGATCTTCGCCGGTAAGTGAGGAGGCGTATTCATCTGCTGTCAGGCCTTCGCTTGGTAATATGGCAAAGAAACTGCATCCGTTAGTGAGTTTTTTTACAAATCCCTGTGAGTTCAGGTCGCTGACATAGTACGTTTTAGTTTGGCCGTGCTCTTTCATCATAGTAACAACGCTTTCCGTCCCATTCGCGTTTGCGAATTTTCCGTTATATGCAGTTTTTATCTCTTCCTCCCATTCCGACTCAAAGAGCAGGGAGTTTAAGAGTAGCATCATGCTGTTTGGCTCGATGCTGTCTATTATCTCCTCTATCATACCGTCGGTATTATCGTATGCCCACTTGTTTACCGCCTTTACCGTGTCGGGATTAAAGGGAGCGGTATAGACGTCCGCTCCGTAATAATGGGCGTTTTTCTCAAGGAACTCGGGGGATACTGTGGGTGAGAAGACGTCCCTTATCCATATGGAGTTGGCGCTCTTGATGCCATTTTCTTCCATGAGCAGTCTTGCATATAGACCGCGCAGGTATTCGTTTAGCTCGTCAATGGAAAGCTCGCCGCCCAGTACCTGCTCCATCTGGGATAGTGTCTGCCCGTCAGCGCCGTTTGCGGTCATGGAGAGGGCATACATTGCGGATATGGGGGAGAGCAGAGTGTTTTCGCCCTCGGTCATCTGTGCCTGCATGAGCTTCACCGAGAAGTCGTTTACCGCACTGATGAACTTGTCATCTGCTTCTTTGCCCTCTTTCATAGTGGCAGAAACATTTGCGGATACGTTCTTTATACTGCCTCCCTCGTCATAGTTCGGTATATTGACTGTAGGTGCGGTGGTCTCCCCTTGTGTATTATTCTTTAGGTGCATTGCGATGCCCGCTCCCAAGCTCAGCAATATGGCGGCACACAGCACGGCGGCTATTACCGCCTTTCCCATTCGGCGGCGTCTTATTGGATATGCCCTTTCCAGATACTCACTGTCTATCTCGGTCAGAGCCTCGTACATTTTACGGTTCTTCATAATAGATACCCTCCTTATGTAAAAAATCCTTCAGGGATGCTCTTGAGCGTGAGAGAGATACCTTCACCGCCGATAGGGAGAGGCCGCTGCACTCCGCGATGTCAATGAGGCTCATACCGTAGTAGTATCTGCGCAGGAATACTGCGCGGCTACCCTCCGAAAGAGATGCCAAAAAACGGTTGAGCGCGTCCCGAAGTATCACGGTATCCGTCTCGTCGGGGATAGCGTAGCCCTCAGTGAGCTCGTCCATCAGCGGCACGGCCTCCGTGTCGGACGCCCGTTTATCGGCATTCTTTTTACGCAGTATCATCAGCGCTCCTCTGCGTACCGCAGTGAAAAGGTATGCCTTAAGTGACTCGGGTCTCGCAGGTGGGATGGAATTCCAGAGGGATAGGAGCGCATCGTCTATACATTCCTCTCTGTCTCTCGCATCTGTCAGTATCCCCGAGGCGATACCCTCACAGGCCCTGCCGTATTTCCCTCGCAGGTCGTTTATGGCTTTTTCGTTTCTTTCGTTAAAGGCGGCTATTATCTCGTTATCCGTACGGTCGTTCACATTCGCTCACCCCTTTCACCTATAGAGATGCATTTTATATGGAAAAGGTTACTTTTTGTTTTTTCAGGGAAACCTTTTTGAAAAAAGGTTTCCCCGTACCCCTTCCCAAAACTTCCAAATAGGAAAATTTATATGCGACAGAGATATAACGATATCTCTGCTTTGTAGGGGACGGCGATAATCGCTTACGGTATCTCTATCGCCAAGTTCCTTATCCCTATTTAGAAGTTTTGAAGGGGTGCAGGGGGAACTTTTGAAAAAGTTCCCCCTGCAATTCGTCACAATATTATATTTTCGCTATCTCCCACATATCGTCGGCGGTGATGCCGAGTATCTCGGCGGCGCGGCGGAGCTTGTCGTGTACGCCTACGAAGGCACCGGGTGCGTGGGCGTCCGAGCCGAAGTGGAATTTGCATCCGCAGCTCTTCGCGGCATCTAACACTCGCAGGTAGGTCTCGGAGAGGCCTTCCTCGTTTAAGGGCGTGCCGTTGCGATAGAGGCTGGCGTGTATCTCGATGCTGTAGTCCTTCTCCTTCGCCATAGAGAAAAGCTCCTTCAGACAGGCGTCGGATATGCCGTCCACTATCTCCTTCTGATCGTTACTGCAGATGGGGTATAGGGGATGGCAGATGCCTACGGGCACGGGATAGTCGAGTTTACAGGCGGCGATAAAGCGTTCGATGGTCAGCTTGCGTATTACGTTAGGGTCAGTCAGATCGTAGTCGCTGAACATATGCGGCCAGTTGAGAATATGGCTGGCGGGGAAGAGCATATAGTCAAAGACAGCGCTCTCCTCAGGCTTGATGAAGGGGCCGCCCGCCGCCTCGAAGTTGTCAAGCTCACAGCCCAGCAGGTACTTTATGCCCGTATTTTTGGTGGCGTTATCTATATCCTCTCTGAGTGTCGCCACACGAGAAAGGCTGGTCTCATTTTCTAAACCGCGGTCCCGTAGCCACTCGGTAGGATAAACGTGGTTGGAGATCCCTATCACCTTGATCCCCTCATCCTGGCAGAAGGGCGCGTAGGTCTCGGGCACCACCTCCGCGGGCGAGCAGAATGAGCGGTTTGTATGTATATGTAGGTCGTTGTAAAAAATATCTTTATTCATTTTCTTGCTCCTTTTAACTTATTATACCACAAAACCAAAAGAACTCAAGTAAATCATTGACATATATTATATTTTTATGGTAAAATAAATCGAATAAATATACAAAAACGAGGTATGTCATGAAACAGATCACCGTTGCTATAGCAGGCTGCGGCAGCCGAGGCAAAGACTGCTACGCCAAGAGCCAGCATAAGATCCCCGAGCAGATGAAGATAGTGGCTATCGCCGACATCGACCCTGCCAAGGTAGAGGAAGTAAAGAACGAATATAACGTAAGCCCCGAGATGTGCTTTAATAGCGCCGAGGAGATGCTGAAGCAGCCGAAGTTAGCTGACGTTATGTTTATATGCACCATGGACCGTCAGCACTATTCTCACGCCATGGCGGCGCTGGATCTGGGTTACGACCTGCTCCTTGAGAAGCCTATTTCCCCTGAGCTTACCGAGTGTAAGGAGATAGCAGAAAAGGCAAATAAGCTGGGCAGAAAGGTCGTAGTATGTCACGTACTGCGTTATACCCCCTTCTATCAGTCTCTTAAGGCGCAGATAGAGTCGGGCAAGATAGGTGATGTGGTTGCTATCCAGGCTATGGAGCAGGTCGGCTACTGGCATCAGGCGCACTCCTTCGTTCGCGGTAACTGGAGAAACACCGCAGAGACCAGCCCCATGATCCTGCAGAAGGCCTGCCACGATATGGATATACTCACCTGGCTTGCGGGAAGTGACTGTAAGAGCCTTTCCTCCGTCGGCGGACTTAAGGAGTTCCGCGCTGACCGTGCACCTGAGGGCGCTACCGACAGATGCGTAGACTGTCCCCATAAGGACACCTGCCCCTACAGCGCAGTTAAGTATTACGTAGGTAAGGTCGCAAGGGGCGAGACCGGATGGCCTGCAAATATCGTTCTTCCTAACGCTACTCCCGAGACTATGGCTGAGGCCCTTAAGACCAGCCCCTACGGACGTTGCGTTTACCACTGCGACAACGACGTAGTTGACCATCAGATGGTGCAGATGACTATGGAGAACGGCGTTATCATTAACTTCGTTATGAGCGCCTTTAACCTGGGCGGACGTGACCTCCGAGTCATGGGTACCCGCGGCATTATCGAGGGTAATATGGAAGAGGGTTGGCTCAAGGTTGGCGTGTTTAACGGCAACGGCGGCCTTGATGAAGAAAATATAAATATCTTTGAGCTTGCCGACGACTTCTCAGGTCACGGCGGTGGAGACATACGCCTCGTAAAGGACCTGCTCGAGATCGTAGCAGGCGAGAAGAACCAGGGCGCGGCGCTTACCTCTATTGATAAGTCGGTAGAGAGCCACTTTATGTCCATGGCGGCAGAGACCTCTCGCCTTGCGGGCGGTACCCTCATCGATATGAAGGAATTTGCGGCGAAATATTAAGTTAAAAAACGGCATAAGCCATTATGCCGTTTTTTTTGAAAAGGAGAACAGAGTGAAAAAGCTATTTGAGCTCTTAAAGAATAAAAAACAAATTGTGGCTATCTCCGTTAGCGCAGTTCTGCTGGTAGCGGTGCTCGTTTTCGTTATCCTGGCGGTAGTCCTCACCGAAAAGCCCGAGAAAGAGGCGGTAGACGATATAAACCTGAACCTTGCCAACACAGAGGGAATGGACTTTGGCTTTAATGAAGAGGATCTGACTGCGGGAAGCGTTGAGGACGACGAGGTCATCGACCTTGGAGGCGGCAAGAAGCCTACGGCGTCTGCCCCTACCGAGCCTTCTTCCGACGAGCCTCAGCCTCCCGAAGGGACTGATGCACCAACAGAGGAGCCCTCCTCCGAGCCGACACAGGCTCCCACTGACGAGCCTACGGAAGCTCCTACGGAAAGACCCACCGAGACTCCTACAGAGAAGCCAACGGAGGCACCAACGGAAAAGCCTACCGAAAAGCCGACCCAGAGACCAACGGAGAAACCAACAGAAAAGCCTACCGAGAGGCCTACCGAGACACCAACCGAAAAACCCACGGAGGAACCTTCAGAGCCCCCTATAGACGAGTGGGACTCTGAACCGCTGCTAATTGAACGCGGCGGAATATATTCCTATTCGGGAAAGAAAAAGGACGCCGCTATCACCATAGATGCGGGTGAGGATGAGGTGACCATACACCTGATAGGCGCTACTATACAGAACAGCAAGGGACCTGCCATTTTCGTTCGCTCTGCCAAAAAGGTGACCCTGACCCTTGAGGCGGGTACCGTAACTACTATATCCGACGGGTCCTCCTATCGGATCACCGACAGCGGCTCTACCGTTGATGCGGCTATCTTCAGTAAGTGCGACCTTACCGTAAACGGCAGCGGTACCCTTAACGTAACAGGTAACTTCAAGCACGGAATCGCATCAAAGGACGATCTGGTGATCGCTTCGGGCACTATTAACGTCACTTCAAAAAACGTCGCCCTTTCGGGTAAGGACTCGGTTAAGATAAACAGCGGAAAGATCACCCTAAACGCGGGAAGTGACGGTATCCGCTCAGATAACCTCACCGATCCCACCAAGGGATACGTTTCCCTTGCGGGCGGAACCGTTAATATAACTGCAGGCAACGACGGAATCCAGGCGGAGACCGTAATCAAGATAGAAAACGTAGACCTGACTGTGAAGAGTGGCGGCGGAAGCTCAAAGACGGTTTCCGCGGCATCCTCACACAAGGGCGTAAAGGCAGGCTCGGATATTTACATCACGGGCGGCACCTTCACGCTTGACTGTGCCGATGACAGCATCCACTCTAACGGTACTGTCACCATTTCGGGCGGGAGCTATACCCTTGCTACGGGAGACGACGCCATCCACGCGGACGCCGACCTTGAGATAGCGGGGGGCTCCACAAGCCTTGCCGTGACCAAGAGCAAAGAGGCGCTGGAGGCTACGAAGATACTTGTCAGCGGCGGCAATATCTCGCTTGTTGCAACGGACGACGGCATTAACGCAGGGGGCGGTAACGACGGCTCAGGTGACAACGCCGTGGCAGGCAAGGTCGTTATAAACGGCGGCACTATCACCATGAAGGTGGGCGGAGACGGCATTGACACCAACGGCACTATGTCCGTCACGGGCGGCACCCTTACCGTCAGCGTTCCCGATAAGAGCGGTATGTCGGTCATCGACTATGATGAAACCGGCGAGATAAAGGGAGGCAAGTTTGTGGGCTTTGGCGACAGCGCCAAGGTGAAGAACTTCAGCTCCACCTCTACTCAGGGCGCAATCTTGGTAAATACGGGTGCTCAGGCGGAAGGAACTACTCTCACGGTCAAGGACTCGGGCGGAAAGGTGATCCTTACCGCTAAAGCAGAGCAGGCGTACTCATGCGTGCTGTTCAGCGCGCCCGAGATAGTGTCGGGCGGTAAATACACCGTCACCGCAGGTAACTATACAAAAGAGATCACAATGGAGTCTCTTATATACGGATAATAAAAAACACTTGATGGCTTGCCATCAAGTGTTTTTTGCGTTTAATCCATAGTATTCTGCACGCCTGTGAAGAGCACGGTACCGTCGTCCTTCATTATGCCGTAGACAAAGGGACGGTCAAAGCGTATTATTTCTACCGGCTTGGTATTGGCAGATGTGGTGACATTCATACCGCCTATAGTAACTGCCGCGGCTTTAGTGCCCTCGGAGGTGAGCTCTATTCTGGTGAACTGATCTACCGACTCTAACCATAAAGTCCCAAGGGTGCTGGTGGCCATCTTGGTGAAGTCTGCCTCCTTATTCTTGAAGGCCTTGTCTATTCCAATTGCTTTAAGGGCGGGCTTAAGGCTCGAGCTGTAATCTGTGGTGAATTCGGGCAGGTGGATAGGCGTGAGGCTTCTCTCTGCACCGTTTAATATACCGTATAGCCTCTCTCCGTCAAGTGCGCTTACGTATTCCTCTACCGTAACGCCTTCCTTAGGAATCAGGGCAAAGAAGCTGTATCCGTTATCATATTCCTTGATAATGCCGTCGGCGTCTATGTCATAAAGGCGGTAATCCGAAAGGCCTCTCAGCATGGTGACCGTGTGCTCGTTACCCAGTGAGTCGGTGAATTTGTCATCCTCTTTTTTGGAGAAGAATTTGTCCTTCCACTGCGCCTCAAAGAGCAGGGCGTTCATAATATACAGACGTGCTTCGTCGGGGATCTCGCTTAATACGTTTTGTATCATGCCGTCTGTGTTGTCCGAGGCCCAGGCGTTGATGGCGTCCTTGGTTTCGTTATTGAATGGTGCTTTGAATATCTCTGCCCTATAGTATAGGGCGTTTTTATTAAGGTAAGAGTCCGAAACGGTCAGATCGTAGACGTCGCGGAACCAGATGGAGTTTGCCATGGTCACTCCGCTGCCCTCGGTGCACATATCCTCAAAAAGGTAAGAGAGATATTCGTTCAACTCGTCTATGTTGAGTTCTCCCCCGAGAACAGCTTCCATTTCGGATAAGGTCTGTCCCTTGGCGCCGTTGGCTATCATGGACATGGCATACATAGCGGAAAGCGGGGAGAGCAGAGTGTTTTTGTTTTCTTCCGTTTCTGCGTTTAACTGCTCCTTTAAAAGGTCCACCGCGAAGTTAAAGTATGCCTCCTTGAAGGCTTCGTCCGCCGCCTTCCCTTTATCTCGCTCCGTGTCAAACGAAGCGGATAGATTAATTATCTCACCTTTTGGGTCGCTGTCCGGCAGGTCGGGGATGATAACGGGTGCGGGAGGCTCTGTGGGCTGTGTGGGCTGTGTGACGTTGGTGTCCGTCTCGGTGGGAACTGTATTTAAGGCAGTGTCGGTACCCTCGGTGTTTGCGTTTAATTCAGCCGTGGTGGGCTCACCTGTCCTTTTGCTGATGATGGGATAAAATGCACCGATGCCTATGCACAGCGCCAGTGCGCAGGCTGTGGCGGCGATGGCGGCACCTATAGCGGCAGGTCGGGTGCGCACCTTGCCCTCGGATTCGGTTATGATATTCGGGGCGATATTACTTATGATGTCAAATATGTTTTTCTTTTTCATATGCTCACCTCTCAAGTTCTTTTTTCAGTTTATCTTTTGTGCGTGATAGGATGCTCTTTACCGTGCCCTCGCTTTTACCGCATTCTTTTGCTATGTCGGCGTATGAGGCGCAGTAGTAGTACCGCTTAACGAAGACGATACGGTGCAGCCTTGGAAGCTTGCGAAGAAAGCGTGACAGCGCCTCGGCTATGTACACCTCGTCTGAGCTGTCGGGCAGCGCCACATCCGACAGCTCGTCAAAGAGCGGGAGCTCGTGCTTTGCCTGCCTCGCTCGGCTGATGGCGGTATTTCGCACGGTGGTATAGAGATATGCGCGCAGGTTGTCGGGGCGCAATGGCGGTATGGCGTTCCAGAGCTTAAGGAGAGCGTCGTTTACACACTCCTCCACGTCCCGTTTATCGGTTAGGATATTTGCCGCTATGCGGGCGCAGGTGGCGCCGTATTTTTCTTTTAATCTATGTAGGGCTTCTTCTTTTCGCGCGAAAAAAGCTTCTATGATCATATTGTCATCCATTTGTGTCACCCCTTTCATCTATTAAGACGCAAATTTTATTTCGAAAGTTGCAGGAAAAGGAAAATTAATGTAAAAAGTCCATCACTTTATAGGGGATGGACTTTTTTGGTAAGTTATTCGCTTAAAAACTGCTGTATCTCTTTTGCGCCTATCTCGCGGGGCTCTTTACCCGCCTTGACCGCCAGGGCGGCGGCGACGCCTGCGCCCTCACCGATGGCGATGCACACGCTCATTATACGGAAGTTGGAGTGCGCCATATGAGAGCCGCTGATGTTGCGCCCCGAAAGGAGCAGTCCGTCCATCTTCTTTGGCAGTAAGCATCCGTAGGGGATGGTGTAGTCCTGCTGTTGCTTCCAGGCGTGCTGAACACCTGTTTTATCAAGACTTGCGCCTGTCAGGTTGTGCACGTCGAAGTTAAAGAAGCCGCGGCGCACCACCCAGTCCTCGTAATACCTTGCGGTGAGCAGATCGTCTGCCTGCAGGCTGGCGACCCCCTCGAAATGGCGCGTTTCGCGGATGCCGAGAAGGGAAGCACCGCTCATAAGCCAGCATTTTTCATAGCCGGGAACGTATTTATGTAAGAAATCTATGATAGGCAGTATCTGGGAGCGGCAGGTGAGGATACCCTCGGTTAGGCTGAAGCCGTCCGTGCCGTCAATCTCAATGGCGTTGGTCATATTACAGCAGACGGTGTCGGGGGTAGGCTGACGGTATAGGAGTACGTGACCTGCAGGGAAGGGGAGTATCTCCTTGGCCATAGCCTGCAGCTCGCCCTTGTCTGTATGCACTAACGTCTCAAAGCTGCCGGGGAATACCGCGCGGTCGTAGTCCACTCCGCCTATCTTGAACATAATGGTGCAGGGCTGCATACGTCCGTCCTCTTCTCTTCCTTTGAAGAATGGAACGCCCGCCGAGGCGGCTACGTCGCCATCCCCCGTGGCGTCTACCGTGCATTTCGCACGGATAAAGCCTCTGCCGCTTTTGTTTTCCACAATGACGCCAACCACCTTGTCACCCTCGGTGACGGCCTTGCAGACTCGGGTAGCGTAGAGGATGCGTACGCCTGCCTCCTGCATCATCTGCTCGAGAGCTATCTTCTGCAGTTCGTGATTGATGGCGTGTATGCCTGCGCTTTCTGTGTGCGTGAGGTCGTACTGTTTATTTAACGCCTGACAGCGCTCGTATATCTCGGGCAGGACTCCACTGGAGGAGCGTCCGCCCCAGTGGGACATCATTCCCTCTGTGGCAACACCGCCGAGAGCTTCGTGGGCCTCCACTATCAAGACCGAAACCCCCAACCGCGCCGCCTTGATGGCGGCGCCTACGCCTGCAGGCCCTCCGCCGCAGACCAGCACGTCGGTCTTCGCTATTTGCTCTGTTTTTAATTCTTCAATGATGATATTTTCCATTTTTTCTCACCTCGAGCACATTATAGCACCGTGAAAGCCAAAAAGCAATACAAAAACCGCTTCAAAGGAAGCGGTTTTTATATTAGATTCTTGTTTTTTGTGAGGACATGAGCCTCTGGGAAAACTCCTTATGACACCGCAAGTGACGCGAACCCCTTCCACCACACCTTCGGTGCGGTCCCCCTACCCCAAGGGGCAGGTGCAAGCGCGCCGACGGTATATCGCAAATTCCTTTAAGAATTTATATTGCTATAAAAAATGCTTGGGATTCCCAAGCATTTTTATAATTATACCACGCCTTGAGCCAGCATAGCCTCCGCAACCTTAACGAAGCCTGCGATGTTTGCGCCTGCAACCAGGTCGTCTTCCATGCCGTAGTCCTTAGCAGCCTTTACGGAAGAAGCGAAGATACCCTTCATGATTCCCTTCAGCTTCTCGTCTACTTCCTCTGCGCTCCAGGAGTATCTCATGGAGTTCTGGCTCATCTCGAGGCCGGATACTGCAACGCCGCCTGCGTTAACAGCCTTGGAGGGAGCGATGATAGCGCCGTTTGCCTTAAGATACTTAACAGCCTCCTCGGTGGTAGGCATATTGGAGACCTCTACGTAATATTTAACGCCGTTAGCTACGATGTTCTTAGCATCCTCGATGCCAACCTCGTTCTGGGTAGCGCAGGGCATGATGATGTCCACCTTTTCACCCCAGGGACGCTTGCCTGCGAAGAAGGGAACGCCGAACTTGTCAGCGTAGTCCTGTACTTTGTTGCGGTTGGAGGCACGCATCTCGAGGAGATAGTTGATCTTTTCCTCAGTGTTGATGCCGTCAGCATCATAGATGTATCCGTCGGGACCGGAGATGGTGACTACCTTTGCGCCAAGCTCGGTAGCCTTCTTTACGGTACCCCATGCAACGTTACCGAAGCCGGAAACCGCGATGGTCTTACCCTTGATGTCGTCGCCGAAGTGCTTCAGCATCTCTACGGTGTAGTAAACAGCGCCGTAGCCGGTAGCCTCGGGACGGATGAGAGAACCGCCGTAGGGAAGTCCCTTACCGGTGAGAACGCCGGTGAACTCGTTGCGAAGACGCTTATACTGACCGTAGAGATAACCAACCTCGCGAGCACCAACGCCGATGTCACCTGCGGGAACGTCGGTATCGGGGCCGATGTGCTTTGCGAGTTCGGTCATAAAGCTCTGGCAGAAACGCATGATTTCAGCATCCGAACGACCGCGGGGGTCAAAGTCGGAGCCGCCCTTACCGCCGCCCATAGGAAGGCCGGTGAGGCTGTTCTTGAAGGTCTGCTCGAAGCCGAGGAACTTGATAACGGAAGAGTTTACCGAAGGATGCAGACGGAGGCCGCCCTTGTACGGTCCGATAGCCGAGTTGAACTGAACACGGTATCCGCGGTTAACCTGAACCTGACCGTTGTCATCCATCCACGAAACGCGGAAAGAAATCATACGCTCGGGCTCAACGATGCGCTCCATAATGCCCCATTTTTCGATGCGGGGATCCTGGTCTACAACAGCCTCGAGAGATTCCAAAACCTCAAGTACGGCCTGCAGGAACTCGGGCTCGCCTGCGTTGCGCTTTTCGACGGTTTCGAAAACACGCTTCAAATACTCATTTTTTAACATTTTTATTCCCCCTAAAGAATCAAAAAAAATTATAGTGACAGTTTATCACTTTCCCTCGTAAAAGTCAAGAAATAACATACGATTTTTTTAATATTATTGAATTAGTTTTTCGATTATGTTATTATGAAAGAATGAGGTGAATGAAATGAGCGAAACCATAGCAGCCATCAGCACTCCCATAGGTCAGGGCGGTATCGGAACCGTCCGCATATCGGGAAGCGATGCGCGCACAATCGGCGACCGCACTTTCAAGGCGGTAGGCGGCAAAATCCTGGCCGAAAT
>JAZQCR010000035.1:0-7274 GCA_045546375.1 Eubacteriales bacterium
CCCGTCTAAACTGCAAGCACTTTTCGCGAGAAAAAGAGAGAGCAATTTAGGGGGCAGAGGGCGCAGGCTTACTAATGTAAGTCAAGCCCGATAATGCCTAAAGGGCCGAACTTTTTCAGCGAAAAGCGCCGTGGGTTCGACTCTCCTCGGCTTAACCAAAGAGGTTAAATGCAACGAAGAGGGATGCAAGCAGGGAAGCAACCAGGGAGATAACGGTGATCTGAGTATTGATGGAGGGGCCTGCAGTATCCTTGAAGGGGTCGCCTACGGTGTCGCCTATGACAGCCGCCTTGTGAGCCTTACTGCCCTTGCCGCCTTCATTTCCTGCCTCAACGTACTTCTTGGAGTTATCCCAGAGTCCGCCTGCATTGGACATAAAGAGGGAGAGGAGAAGTCCCGATACGATGTTACCGAGCAGGTACCCGCCAACAGCCGCGGCGCCGCCGATGAAGCCAACTGCGATGGTAGCAAGGATCGCTACCAGACCTGCGGGGATAAGCTCCTTGAGTGCGCCGGTGGTAGCCACGTCGATGCACTTGTCGTACTCGGGCTTAACGCCCTCCTTGCCTTCCTTAAGGCCAACTATGGTGTTGAACTGACGGTGGATCTCTGCTACCATCTTCTGTGCATTCTTGTCAACGCCCAGGATAAGCATAGCGGAGAATACTGCGGGGATGGCCGCGCCGATGAGGATACCGAAGAATACGGTAGGATCCATGATGTCAAAGCCGGTGATATTGCCGCCAGCGGCATTTACCTCGGACATGAAGGTACCGAGAAGAGAGATAACGGTAAGGCCTGCCGCACCGATAGAGAAGCCCTTGGTGACAGCCTTAACGGTGTTACCTGCGGAGTCAAGCTCGTCGGCTACGCGGATGGCCTCCTCGCCGAGGCCGCCCATCTCTGCAAGACCCCTTGCATTGTCTACGATGGGGCCGTATGCGTCGTTAGAGATGATCATAGCAACTATGGAGAGCATACCTACCGCTGCCATGGAGATACCAAAGAGCGGGAAGTTAGCGCCGTACTCTGCTATGAGAGCCTCGCCACCGCATATCTTATAGGAAACCAGCGCGGAGATAGCGATACCTATCATAGCGGGCAGAGCGGAGATAAAGCCGTAGGAAACGCCCGAGAGCACCGTGAAGGCAGGGCCGCTCTGGGATGCGTGAGCGACGCGCTTTACGATAGGCTTGGTATCGTCTGTAAAGTAGTCTGTAGCAAGACCGATGATAACGCCGACTACAAGGCCGGTAGCGGAACAGCCCCAGATATGCCAGGAGAAGTCCCAGAGGTATGTAGCGCCTGCGGTCAGAGCTAAGAACAGAAGGGAGGTAACGTACGTAGAGGAGTTAAGAGCACCGGTGGGTGTACCCTTCTTGGTGATACGGCCGGTTGCGATACCGATGATAGAGGCGAGAAGTCCCAGAGCCGCATAGCAGAGCACCGTCTGCATACTGAGCTCGTTTCCGCCGGTGAGGGACTGGGCGATGACGAGAGCGGAGGTGAGGGCCGCTACGTTAGAGTCGAAGAGGTCTGCGCCCATGCCTGCTACGTCGCCTACGTTGTCACCAACGTTGTCTGCGATGACTGCGGGGTTACGGGGGTCATCCTCGGGGATGCCAAGCTCTACCTTACCGGTGAGGTCAGCGGCAACGTCTGCAGTCTTAGTAAAGATACCGCCGCCTGCCTTGGCGAAGAGCGCCAGGGAGCTGGCTCCAAATGAGAAGCCTAAGAGGATAGAAGCCTCACCTACTATCCACAGTACGACCGAAACGCCCAGCACCGCACAGCCCACTACGATAAGACCCATTACAGAGCCGCCGCGGAAGCCGATGAGGAAAGCGGGCTTGATGCCCTTTTTAGCCGCCTCGGCACTTCTGCCGTTAGAGAGACCGGCTACCACCAGACCCAGCTTACCTGCGATAGCGGAAAGGATAGTACCGCAGATGTAGGAGACTGCCATCGCCACGTTCTTCATAGGCTCGCCCATCCAGATAGGTGAAGGGAGAAAGAGCAGGATAAGAACTGCGATGACTGAAGCGAAGATAGCGAGTATCTTATACTCGCGCTTCATAAATGTGTTTGCGCCCTCTCTGATAAGTGCGGCGACTTCGGTGATCTTTGCGTTTTCCTGCGGCTGCTTCTTCACCCAAACGTAAAGGTAAGCAGCGAACGCAAACGCAATAGCGGCAATCAGTATCGATATGCCATAAAAAATAGTCATAACTTATGACCTCCTATTGAATTTGCGAAATAAGGAGGAGAGAGCATAGAAAAAGACCGCAGAATGCGGTCCTGTCGTATGCTTTCGCTAATCGAGATAAACCGTTACACATCGCAACGGTGACAGACTCCACCACTTATTCCGATCAGTACTGATTGTACCACTAATGGGTGATAAAGTCAACCGTATTTCTGAAAAATGTCGAAAAAGTGAAGGTATTTCGCTCCTTTTGGCTGAATAGCTCTATGATACGTACTGCTTGCAGATAAAAGTAACCGTGAAAGAGGATGCGGCGGGAGATAAGGTGATATTTTGAGGCCTTCGACGCCCCTTCGGTATTGCTTTTAGGCGCATAAGGTGCTATAATAGTTAACAATGAATTTGAAAGGCTTTCAGGTATAGGTTTTGACTTTATTCGGCGGAGTTATATCCCTCTCGGGCGTTACGTTTTTTATGCTTTGCGCTTTTTCCATTCTTGCCGTGGGCTATATGCTGGGCAGGATATCCGTAAAGGGCGTTTCCCTTGGCAGTGCAGGCGTATTCGTGGCGGCGCTGGTGTTCGGTGCGCTTTTTTGCAGTGATCTGACGGGTAATCCCGTTAATTACGGGGATAGCTGGAGCGGATGGTTTAAGGTGGCGGAGAGCCTGGGGCTTATATTTTTCGTCACAGGAGTTGGATATATCGCGGGGCCTAACTTTTTCTCGAATCTGAAGAAGAACTTCCGCAGTTACGTCTTCCTCGGCGTGACCGTGGTGATAGTCAGCGGACTTGCGGCGGTGGTATGTATGCTGCTCGGCGAATGCGTATTCGGTTACGGAGCCCAAAGCGTCGCGGATCGGGATAGCTTCGGGGCTATGATATTGGGTATATTTGCAGGGGCTCTCAGCTCCACTCCTGCCTTAGGCGCGGCCAAGGCGTCCGTTTCCCCCGAGCTTGAGGAATTTGTGTCGGTAGGATACGGTATAGCCTATCTTTTCGGCGTCATCGGCATAGTGCTTTTCGTACAGATAATACCAAAGCTCACCCATGCCGATATGGCGGAAGAGAGGCGAAAGCTGTCCGTACCCGTAAAGGAAGCGCTCAAAGAGAAGAGCGAAAAGTGTGTAAAAATAGACAAAATAGGCCTATTTGGAATAGCTTTGGCGGCGACGTTAGGCCTCTTCTTGGGTCAAATAAAGATCCCTCTTAGCAGTGCGGGCTTGGACGGAAGCTGTTTTTCCCTCACAACTGCGGGAGGGTGCCTGATGACGGCCCTTGTGCTGGGTCACTTCGGCCGCATCGGTAGGATAAGCATAACGCCTCCCGAGTCTACGCTGAAAATGCTCCGTGAGCTGGGACTGGTGCTGTTTTTGATGGGAGCGGGCGTACCCAGTGGCGCACGCTTCGTTGCCAATTTTAACGGGATGTACTTCGTGTACGGACTGTTTATAACCACGGTTCCCATCCTTGTGGGTTACCTGCTTGCCAAGCATCTTCTTAAGATGCCATTGCTTGAGAACCTCGGCACCTTGGCGGGAAGCATGACCAGCACGCCTACGTTAGGCACCCTCATCAACGTCTCGGGCACAGAGGACGTAGCGGCGGCATATGCGGCCACCTATCCAATAGCGCTCATCGCGGTGGTACTGGTCACCCAGCTTTTGGGCATCCTGCTTTAAACTAAAAGGCTTCGCACAGCGAAGCCTTTTTGTTTTATGCTATTTTTATGTCAGCCATATCGCGTTTTGCGAAGGGTGACGGTAGGAGAGATAATTCTATCTGTTACCTCTCCCGCCGATTGCGTTAACTCAGAAAACTGTCACCTGTGTTCTCCCTTGCAGTTTCAAGAAAAATTCTTTCGCTCATTTACGTGCTTTTATCTACAGATCAATTCTATGATAATAACATAGCTATGGTTAGACATTCTTCTTGAGTGACTCTTTGATATGTTTTTTCACATTTTTGCTTGGGTTTTATTTTTGTGCCCTTTTTCATTCTCTTAACTCAGGGGTTTCACGCTAACCGTCCCCTGTGTTATTCTTATTTGTCTACTGCCGGTGAAATGTAATAATAATCCTCGACGATAGGCAATACACCATTGAGAATGCTTTCTATTTTTTTGTATTCCGAACCGCACCACACAACAATAGTATCGTTATCGAATATTACAGGGAAACAACTAGCGTGATCAGCAGCGCGCTTTCTTTCCTTCCATTCCAATTTTCGAGACGAAACAATGAAAACGCTTTGGCTTGACGCGCCCATGATGTACGCCTTTTCAAAATCAGTCCATGGAAATTCATAATGGTTCTGGTCCGGATTAACAACCGATATACCTTCTCGTGTGAACTTTACTCTGCTCCGCTTGCCGACAGCACCATAATAAATATTGTAACCTATAATTAATTCGCCTGTTACAACAATCAATGCGAGCACCAATAAAGTTGAGTTAGTTATATTTTTTCCACCCATAAGTTTAATAAAACTTGGTATTAAAAAAACCAACATGCAGCATACGGAAAATATGATTCCCATAATAAATCTGATTAGATAATAACTCGGTGTAAACTCATACGACTCACCTTCTATATATTGGCATTTCACTGTATATACCCCTGTTCTTATAATTTTCCATCCAAATAGTTAAATACTCTCCTAAATTCATCTCTTTAGTGGTTGTTTGACTAAAGCTAAAACCATATGATTCACAGGACTTGTGAGCTATAATTTGACCGCTGGAAATTGCTAGAGAAACATCAGCTCCAACAATGGCACTTCCGATGGCCATAGTCGTACTACTCTGAACATTAGTGAACATCGGTACAGCCGCAGATATAGCTGTTGCTCCTGCAACCTCTGCTACTCTACCCCAATCATAATCAATGTTGTCAAAATTACCATTTTCAATACCGTGAGATACCGTCTGCGTAGCAATATCAATAGTTGCCCCATAAGCAGCGCCTCCTGCTAAACTAACCGTTATAGAAATGATTGGATTCAGTGGCGCCGTGATATACCCAATCGCTGCTGCACCACCCCCGGTCAATGCCCCTTCAATAGTTCCTTCTACAACATTACCATCAGTTGCAGCGGCGGTATATGCGCCAGTGATTCCTCCAATCAGCATGCCTGCGCAATAACAATCGCGGCTGTTAAAAGAGCAAACTCGCCGGACGAATCAATACATTTAACCGGATTATTACTGCAATACGCAAACAGATTATAGGAACCAAGATCACCATTTGCGCCGATGTATTCGTAACTGTCTCGGGATATAAATCTACCGATAACAGGGTCATAGTAACGTGTCTGCAGATAATAGAAGCCCGTTTCTACATCGTAATAGTATCCGCGGTATCTGATGGGGTTAAGATACGCTATACTATACTGATTAGTGCTATTTGTAATATCGGTACCGCTGCCGTCGGTTATCTTGCGGATAGCACCCCAGGCGTCGTAGTAATAATTACATACCGTATTATAGTTTGCATCCAGTATACGGATAACGTCGCCTTGCAGATTGGTAACGTAATAGTAATTATAGGGCGTTCCGTTTACTCTGCGAGTAAAGCCAACAGGATTACCGCTCTCGTCTACGCACTGCCCCCTTGGGGTAGCGAAGCGGCGCCGCGGTAGTGAATGACAAATGCATCGCCCCCCTTTCGGGGGAGATGTCATCCGCTTGTCGGATGACAGAGGGGGCAGGCGGCTGTCGGCGTGTGGTTCGTGAGCTGAGGGAGCCCCCACCACCACACCTTCGGTGCGGTCCCCATCCCCCCATAAGGGGATGTGCGAGAGCTTTGGGGTTCCGAGCGGCGTGGGGTTCCCGAAGCGAGCAAAGCCGAG
The DNA here is from genome assembly GCA_045546375.1 of Eubacteriales bacterium. Taxonomy (GTDB): domain Bacteria; phylum Bacillota; class Clostridia; order Oscillospirales; family CAG-272; genus CAKSEI01. The sequence continues at coordinate 6,054 of JAZQCR010000035.1, forward strand.
CTTTGGGGTTCCGAGCGCCGTGGCGTGACCTGCTAGCGGCGAGACAGTGTCGAGCATAGCGAGACGAAGGGGGCGGCAGGCGAACGTTATATCCGCCTGCTAATCCCCGTTAACACAGAGAACAATCAACTGTGTTATTATTTGCTCCCTTTCGTTTCATCCTCCATTTCAACGCCCCATTCTTCCATCAAATGCTTAAAATCATATCCATTCACTACATAACTCAAGGGATAATCTCTCGGGAGATTATTCAACTCATTGTTTTGAAAATGCACAAATATGAATGACAACGGATGAACATATAAACCATACTCTTCTGATTTTAACCAAATCCATACATGCTTTTTTACATAAAACTCAGCACTTATTGTGTAAGGCACTTTATAACGCATAGGGAAAAAATGTTTGCGATTTCTTTGATCAACATAGCGTTTGAGCTTTATGTCTTCCCATAAAAACTGTTTTTTATAACATAAAAATGATACATGAATGCCATTTTTATTAAAAAACAATGTTCGACCGTAGTTAATCCACTGCCTCATACACACAACTGCAAAGATGCACGCAATGATTAGCCCGACTTGCACATTAAATAATAATACGTTTATCGAACACACTGCACATACTACAGTTATGATCGATGTATATAGCATCATTCTTTTGTTTGGCTTAATTTGCATAACAACACTCGCAATACTTCCAAGACCACATGGCACTATGTTTTATGGCATATGGAGAAGCAGCGGTCCTCACATCGTCATCATTTTTAGTAACTACCTTATTCCCATTGACAATAGATGTACGCTGCGCTTGTAATGAGGATTACAAGCGTGGCGTAGCAACTGCTTGTAAGAGCCCCAAAATAACTGACCCTATTTAACACAAGGCACTATAACACATTACTGTGATATATAATTACTAAGCATCCTTTTTGGACATTATAGCACAGAATTATTTAACATTCAACAGGTTGAATTATATTTCTACTTTTATCGACAAATGACTTCCTATGATGTTGTTTCAATAAAAACAATAAATCCGAACACATTACCTATCACGGTAATGAGGTTCGGATTTATCGCTCTTGGCAGGGGCTACAAAAAAGATATTTTAGGCAGTTTTGCGTATGAATTCGGACTTTTACAGAAAATGAAATCCTTGCTGATGCAAGGATGAAATCAGCTAACGCTGATGAAATCTTCGGCTTTGCCTCAGATGAAA
>JAZQCR010000036.1:0-11203 GCA_045546375.1 Eubacteriales bacterium
GTGATATTATGAGCGGTGAGCACTATCTGTCATCCTGAGCGTAGCGCGTAGCGCGAAGTCGAACCCCGCAGGGGTGCCCGATAGGGCGGGACCTCTGACGGCAGCCGCAAAGGGTTTAAGGCTACCGATTATTAAGAACAAATGTAGATTTTCATTTTCTTGCAAGTTACTTCTTACCTCTTATTCACGCCTTCGTAGATCCCGACCTTCGGTCGCCCCTATGGGGTTCGACTGCGCACTCGTTACACTTCGTGCTCCGCTCAGGATGACAGATAGCGCCTTACGGCGCGGCGATATATCACTGCGTGATGCGATTACGCACCTCCCCCGAAGAGCGGTGGGAGGGGGACTGCCCGCAAGGGTGGTGGAAGGGGCTGATATAGCGATATATCACTGCGTGATGCGAGATGTGCCTACGGCACGTGAAAAACGACAGAGATAAAATTACATCTCTGTCGCAGGTTAATTCTCGTGTCAGCCCCTTCCACCACGCCGTTGGCGCGGTCCCCCTCCCACCACTCATGGGGGAGGTGCGGTAGACAGAGATATAATTACATCTCTGTCGCAAATAATTCTTTGCCCAAAAGGTTCTGAGGGGGTTTTAGGGGGAACTCTTGCAAGAGTTCCCCCTAATCAAATCAATACCTAAACTCGCCTTCGAAGATAAGGCGGGCGTTGCCCGAGAGGGTGATGCCGTCGTCGGTGTAATTTATTACTATATCTCCGCCGGGTGCCTTCACGGTGATGTCCTTGCCCTTGGGGCAGTAGCCAAGCTCGCAGGCGGCCACAACAGCCGCACATGCGCCTGTACCGCAGGACATGGTCTCGCCGTTACCGCGCTCCCACACGCGCATCTTAAGGGTGTACTCGTTGACCACGCGTACGAACTCGGTGTTGATACGCTCGGGGAAGTACTTGGCGTGCTCGAACATGGGGCCTATCTGCTTCATGTTCACGCCATCCACACGGTCAACGAAGACCACGCAGTGGGGGTTGCCCACCGACAGGCAGGAGATGTTATAGTTAATATCGCCGATGCGTGTCTCGCGGTTAAGGATGCGCTCACCTGCAAGGGTGCAGGGGATGGAGTCGGGGGCGAAGTCGGGCTTGCCCATCGCCACACTTACGGTACCTACCTCGCCGCCTACCACGTAGAGGCGCAGGTTCTTGATGCCGCTGGGCGTCTCCACGGTGACCTCGTCCTTGTCTACGATGCCGTTATCGTGAGCGTACTTAACAAGGCAACGGATGGAGTTACCTGCCATAGCGCTCTCGGTGCCGTCGGTGTTAAAGACGCGCATCTTCAGGTCTGCCGTCTCCGAGCTCTCAAGGAGAACAACGCCCGAAGCGCCGATACCGTAGTGACGGTCGCACATATTGACGCAGATGGACTCGGGGCATACGATAGTGCCGTCGCGATTGTCAATGAGGATGTAGTCATCCCCCGTACCCTGCATCTTGGAGAAGCGGATCTTCTGGCGCTTCTCACGCATATTGTTGATGTCAACAAGCTCGGTGTTGTACTCGTTAAAGCCTGTGGCGATGATGTCAGCCACAGCGTTAGCGGTGTCAAGGCTGGTAAGGCAAGCGATGGAAAGCTGCTGTGCACGCTTGTGCAGATTGATGAAGTCATCCATAGTGGAGTCAAGAACTGCACCTGTGTAAACGATGTAGCTTATCTTGCCCGATTCCATAAGGGTGTTTATCTCGCTCTCCTTAAGGGAGCCCACAACCGTCACGTCGATGCCCAGACGGCTGATGACCTCAGCAGTACCCGAGGTAGCGAAGAGGCGGAAGCCCATATCGTCAAGCTTCTTTGCAAGGCCTACGATCTCGTAGTAGTCGTGATCCTCTACCGAAATGAGCACGCCGATAGACTGGGTGCGGGTAGGAGCCTTAAGCTGATAGCCCGCTGCACGCAGACCCTTGTAGAGAGCCTCGTTCACGGTGCGGCCGATACCCAGTACCTCACCGGTAGACTTCATCTCCGGGCCAAGGTAGGAGTTGACCTCTGTTAACTTCTCGAAGGAGAATACGGGGACCTTAACTGCATAGTAAGGAGGACGGCGGTAGAGCCCTTCGCCGTAGCCGAGCTCAAGAAGGCCGGAGCCTGTCATTATCTTGGAGGCAAGGTCTACCATAGGCACGCCTGTTACCTTGGAGATATAAGGAATGGTACGGGATGCACGGGGATTTACTTCAATAACGTACAGCTCGTTCTGATAGATCAGATACTGGATGTTTACAAGACCCTTGGTGCCAAGGGAGAGCGCTAACTTTCTTGATACCTCACAAACGTGAGTGACCATTCTGTCGGAAAGGGAGAAGGCAGGGTAAACGGCGATAGAGTCGCCCGAGTGGACGCCTGCGCGCTCGATGTGCTGCATGATACCGGGGATGAGCACGTGCTCGCCGTCGGATATACAGTCTACCTCGATCTCGGTACCCGCCATGTACTTGTCAACGAGAACAGGGTTCTCGATGCCCTGAGCCAGGATGCGGTCCATATAGACCTCTACCTCGTGGTCGTTATGGGTGATGGTCATATTCTGACCGCCGATAACGTAGGAGGGACGCAGGAGCACGGGATAGCCAAGGCGGTGCGCCGCCTCAAGGGCCTCGTCCTTGGTCATGATGCCCGTACCCTTAGGACGCTTGAAGCCAAACTCCTCAAGGAGGGCGTCAAAGCGCTCTCTGTCCTCTGCAAGGTCGATGCCGTCGGCAGAGGTGCCTAAGATCTTGATGCCGTTATCGTCAAGGAACTTTGTTAATTTAATGGCAGTCTGACCGCCGAAGGCAACAACTACACCAACAGGCTTCTCCACCTTGATGATGTTCATAACGTCCTCTTGGGTAAGGGGCTCAAAGTAGAGCCTGTCCGCGGTGTCATAGTCGGTGGAAACGGTCTCGGGGTTGTTATTGATAATGGCAACCTCGTAACCAAGCTCCTTTAAGGTCCATACGCAGTGAACCGAGGAGTAGTCAAACTCGATGCCCTGACCGATGCGGATAGGGCCGGAGCCCAGGACGATGATCTTGTCCTTATCGCTTCTCGGGAATGCTCTCGACTCGCAAACGTCATCGTAGGTAGAGTAGAAATAGGGTGTCTGTGCGTCAAATTCTGCCGCACAGGTGTCAACCATCTTGTAGACAGCGTCTCTTGAGGGAACGCTGTCAGCACCCGAGAGGCGCTTAAGGGTAGAGTCAAGGTAGCCCAGGTTCTTACCCCTTAAGTAGGTGGCCTCGTCAAGGGCGCCCTTATCTGCGATCTCATTTTCAAAGTCCGCTAAATTACGGAGCTTGGATAAGAACCAACGGTCAATTTTGGTGATATTATATATCTCGTCATCCGAAATGCCGGCCTTGATGGCCTCAAAGACGGTGAAAAGACGTCTGTCGTCGCATACGGCAAGGCGCTCCATTAAGGGCAGGTCGGAAATGGGCTTTGCGTTTAAGGTGTCCAGAGAGATCTCCGCACCGCGAACGGCCTTCATGATAGCCGCCTCGAAGGAGGGAGCGATGGACATGACCTCACCTGTTGCCTTCATCTGGGTACCAAGATTACGCTTGGTGGTGGCAAACTTGTCAAAAGGCCACTTGGGCAGCTTAACTACCGTGTAGTCGATAGTGGGCTCGAAGCAGGCGCAGGTCTTGCCTGTGATGTCGTTCTGTATCTCGTCTAAGCGATAGCCTAAAGCCAGTTTCGTGGTTATCTTCGCTATGGGATAGCCGGTAGCCTTACTTGCAAGAGCGGAGGAGCGGGAAACACGGGGGTTTACCTCGATGACCGCAAACTCAAAGGACTCGGGGTTAAGGGCGAACTGACAGTTACAGCCGCCTACGATGCCCAGGGCATCCACCATACGAAGGGATGCGGTACGGAGCATCTGATATTCTTTGGGGGAAAGGGTCATGGCGGGAGCCACCACGATAGAGTCACCGGTGTGTACGCCTACGGGGTCCAGGTTCTCCATAGAGCAGACTGCGATAGCGTTTCCGCTGCTATCACGCATAGTCTCGAACTCGATCTCCTTCCAGCCGTAGATGTAACGCTCGATAAGCACCTGGGTGATGGGGGACATATCGAGACCCGTGCGTGCGATGACCTTAAGCTCCTCGGGAGTGTAAGCCACGCCGCCGCCTGCCCCTCCCAGAGTGAAAGCGGGACGGACGATGACAGGGTACTTGATGCGCTCCGCTACCTCAAGACAGCCTTCAACGGTCTCTGCGATGTCAGAGGGGATGCAGGGCATACCCAGGCTTTCCATGGTTTCTTTAAAAAGCTCTCTGTCTTCTGCACGGTCAATGGCGTCAACGTTGGTACCGATGAGGCGAACGCCCATTTTCTCAAGGAAGCCGTCCTTTGCAAGCTGCATAGAGAGGGTAAGACCCGTCTGACCGCCGAGTCCTGCAAGCAGGCTGTCGGGGCGCTCCTTCTCGATGATGCGCTTCATGGTGTCAAGGTTCAGGGGCTCGAGGTAGATCTGATCCGCCAGAGCCTTGTCGGTCATGATGGTAGCGGGGTTAGAGTTGACGAGGACTACGTCACAGCCCTCTGCCTTCAGCACGCGGCAGGCCTGTGCGCCTGCGTAGTCGAACTCCGCCGCCTGACCGATGACGATAGGGCCGGAGCCGATGACCATTACTTTTTTAATGCTATTATCTCTTGGCATCCTCTTAGCCCTCCATCATATTGATAAATTCGTCGTATAAGTAAGAGTTGTCGGTGGGTCCCTCGTAGGTGTCGGGGACGAACTGCACCGAGAAGGCACGGCTCTCGTGATAGGACATACCCTCGTTTGTGCCGTCGTTTGCGTTAACGTAGGTCTCTGTGCCCTTTACGCTCTTCGCATCTACCGCGTAGCCGTGGTTTTGGGTGGAAATGTAGGTGCGGCTGCCGTCTGCGGTTCGTGCAGGCTGATTGGCACCGCGGTGTCCGTAAGGGAGCTTCACGAGGGAGCCGCCCTGGGCCTTTGCCAATAAGAGGTGACCGAGGCCTACCGCGAAGATAGGCTTCTTACCTAAAATATCTTTAATGAGGGATACGTCCATATGGGCTGCCTCGCCGTCGGGGCCGTCGGATAGCATCACTCCCGCGTAGCCCGAGAGGGCATCTGCCGTAACGTCTGCGGGGAAAACGTCCACCGTGTAGCCGCGGGCGGCTATCTCTGTGCCGAGGGAGCGAAGCTCACCGTAGTTTATGAGGGCTACCTTACCCTTGGGGGAGTCCGCCTCGTAGGTGGTGTCCCCATAGGTCAGCGCCGCCACAGCCCCCGTGACCTTGTAGCTCTTAAGGGCGGTAAGGTCCGCGGGTACTTCGTCCGCTATCATAGCGTTCATACTGCCGTTATCACGCAGTATGCGGGTAAGCTCACGGGTGTCAACACCCTGAAGGCCCACGACCCCCTGCTCTGCAAGGTAAGCGCCCAGGTCTCCCTCGCATCGGAAGTTGGAAGGGGAAAGGCAGTATTCTCTGCACACGAATGCGCAGGGAGTGGCGGGCCCGTCCACGTCCTCACTTATCATACCGTAGTTACCTACCTGGGGGAAGGTGTGCATGAGGATCTTACCGTAGTTACAGCCGTCGGTGAGTGTTGCCTCGTATCCAACCATAGAGGTGTTGAATACCAGCTCGCCCTGAGCCGTGCCCTGCGCGCCGAAGCGCACGCCCTCGAACACCTGTCCGTTTTCAAGAATCAGATATCCCTTTTTCATTTGTCCCTCGTAATCTGTTTTATTTTTCTTCAATTAATTATTATACCATAAAAGTGACGCTTTGCATAGTATTTTCGACGTGTTTTTTGCAAAAAAAGCGCAGATTTTTTGTAACGCAGGAACCCTTTTGTAAAAGGGTTCCTGCACCTCCTAAAACTCTTGAACAAGGAAAGGTTATTTGCGATAGAGATATTGGAATATCTCTATTATGAAAGCGTAGGGTGAGCATTCAAACCCGAACCCATTATTTAGGTGTTTTTGCGGGTGCAGGGGGCTTTTTACAAAAAGCCCCCTGCATAAAAACCGTTATTTACTTCATACAACGCACTAAAACAGCCTTCTGTGCGTGGAGGCGGTTTTCAGCCTCCTCGAAGATCTCGGATGCGTGCTCCTCGAAGACCTTTGCGGTGATCTCCTCCTCGCGGTGTGCGGGAAGGCAATGAAGCACCATAGCGCCCTCGTTTGCAACGGCCATAACGCCGTCGTTTATCTGGTAGCCTGCGAAGATCTGACGGCGCTCTGCCGCCTCGTCCTCCTGGCCCATAGATGCCCACACGTCGGTGTACAGCACGTCTGCGCCCTTTGCCGCCTCAAGTACGTCGGTAGTACAGGTGAAGTCGCCGTTTTCTTTAGCCCAAGCCATAATATCCGCATCGGGCTCGTGACCCTCGGGGCAGGCGACGGAAACGCTCATGCCCGTCTTGATACCGCCTACGATAAGGGAGTTAGCCATATTGTTGCCGTCGCCTACAAAGCAGAGCTTAAGCCCCTCGAGGAAGCCTTTGCGCTCACGGATGGTCATAAGGTCAGCCAGCACCTGACAAGGGTGGCAATAGTCGGTAAGACCGTTGATAACGGGGATAGAGCCGGTGTTCGCCAGCGTCTCCACCTCTGCCTGATCGAAGGTACGGATCATAATGCCGTCAAGATAGCGGGAGAGCACACGTGCGGTGTCGTTTACGGGCTCGCCGCGGCCTATCTGCAGATCCTTGGAGGAAAGGAAAAGCGCCTGACCGCCGAGATCGTACATACCAACCTCGAAGGAAACGCGGGTACGTGTAGAGCTCTTCTCGAATATCATACCAAGGCTCTTGCCTGCAAGCAGGGGATGGGGGATGCCGTTCTTCTTCTCGTATTTGAGCTGATCGGCAAGGTTCAGTATGTCCAGTATTTCTAAAGTGGAAAGGTCACCTAACTTAAGTAAATGCTTCATTTTATTACCTCTTTCAGTATTTCTATGCCCTTTTCAAGAGCTTGGTCGGATATGTTAAGGGGTGGCAAAAGCCGTACGCGGTCTTTTGCGGTTAGCAGCAGCAAGCCTTTTTCCCTTGCCGCGGCTACGATGTCCTTTGCAGGCTTTTCCGTGAGGATGCCGAGCATCAGGCCCTTGCCGTATATGCCCTTTACGCCCTCGGCGCCCGAGAGCGCACTGATTATCTTCTCGCTCTTTGCCTTCACCGAGGCGAAAAGCTCCTCGGTCAGTCGGTCGATAACGGAATTAGCCGCCGCGGCGCACACGGGGTTGCCGCCGAAGGTGGAGCCGTGAGAGCCGGGGGTGTACACCTCGGCAGTCCTCTCACCGAACATGGTAGCGCCAAGGGGCAAGCCCCCTGCCAGACCCTTTGCCGTGCTGACTATGTCGGGGGCAAAGCCGTATTGCTCATAGCAGAAAAGGCTTCCCGTGCGTCCGTTGCCCGTCTGCACCTCGTCTATTATCATTAAGAGGTCGTTTTCTTGGCAGACCGCCTTAATTTCCTCTGCGAATTCGTCGGAAAGGGGCATCACTCCGCCCTCGCCACGCACGCACTCGAACATAACGGCGCAAACGCCGTTTTCTGCGGCTATTTTTGTCAGATCTCCGGGAACGTCCGGGTCAGCGTAGTAAAAACCGGTGGGGAAAGGGCCGAATTCCGTGTGGAAGGTGTCCTGACCGGTTGCCGACAAGGTGGCAAGGGTGCGTCCGTGGAAGGAATTCTTCAGGGTGATTATCCCCGAGTGGCTCTCGTCGCCGTATTTTCCGAAGGCCCATCTTCTTGCACACTTTATGGCGCATTCGTTTGCCTCCGCTCCCGAATTTGAGAAGAATACCTTCTTCATACCGGTGCGCTGGCATAGTTTCTTTGCCAAAAGCGCGCAGGGCTCGGTGTAGTAGAGGTTAGAGGTATGGGCGACGGCCTTGGCCTGTCGGCAAACCGCCTCTACCCACTCCTCGTCTGCCGCACCAAAGGTGGAAACGGCAATGCCCGAGCCGAAGTCGATGTACTCCTTGCCCTCGTCGTCATATAAATATTCTCCCTTGCCGTGGGTGACGGCAACGGGAAAGCGCCCGTAGGTATGGGCTACGTATTCGTTATCTGTTTCTTTGATTATTGACATGGTTTTTATAGCAGGGGAAACTTTTGCAAAAGTTTCCCCTGCACCCCTTCAAAACTTTTGTAATGGGTCTTTATAATGGGTTGGGGGATAGAGATGTTGTAATATCTCTGTGAAATACCGTGCGGCGGTCGCCCTTGTCATCCTGAGCGTAGCGCATCTCTGTGATATAGCGAGCGGTGCCCTCCCTGTCATCCTGAGCGGAGTGACGAAGTCACGTAGTCGAACCCGGAGGGTGACCGAACGTAGTGAGGGCAGGATCTCTGCAGGCAGCCGAGAAAAATGAAAGGCTACCGATACGATAATGACACCTCATCCACCACCCTTGCGGGCGGTCCCCCGTCTCCCACTGGAGAAGGCTAATGGGCGGCAGCCGCTGAAGGTTTCGGGCTACCGATAAAATAGGAGCTTTCCTTTGATTCACAATGAGATCGCTTATTATCTTTTCTATCCCGAGGGTAGCACGTTATTTATAACGGCTGCCTGCAGAGGTCCCGACCTTCGGTCGCCCCTTTGGGGTTCGACTTCGTTCCTTCGGAACTCCGCTCAGGATGACAGGATTGATCTCACCCTACGCTTTCATAATAGAGATATTCCAATATCTCTATCGCAAATAACTCTTCCTTATCCGGAAGTTTTGGGGGGTTCGGGGGACTTTTACAAAAGTCCTCCGCATACATTTATATCTCTTCTCTCACAAACATAGTACCGATACCTTCATCGGTGAGCGTCTCTATAATGATAGAATGAGGGATACGTCCGTCGATGATAAACACCTTATTAACCCCGCGGCGGATAGCCTCTATACAGCACTCTACCTTGGGTATCATACCGCCGCAGATAACCCCCTCACGCACAAGGCGAGGCGCATCCGAGACGTTGATGGTAGAGATAAGGGTGGTGGGGTCGTCCTTGTCGCGAAGTATGCCATCCACGTCGGTCATGGAGATAAAGCTCTCCGCCTTTAAGGCGCCTGCGATAGCAGAGGCGGCAGTGTCCGCGTTCACGTTGTAAACGGTGCCGTCATCCCCCATACCGATGGTGGAGATAACGGGGATGTAGCCCTTGTCCAGCACGTCGAGGATGGGGTCAACGTTGATCTCGGTGATCTTGCCCACCTTACCGAGGCGCTTGTCCGCCTGCTCCGCCTTTATCATACCGCCGTCAATGCCGCAAAGGCCCATAGCCTTGCCGCCCTTGGTCTGTAAGAGGCTGACTAAATTTTTACCCGTCTTGCCTGCCAAGACCATCTGTACGGTATCCATGGTCTCGTCGTCGGTGACGCGCAGACCGTCCACAAAGACAGACTCCTTGCCTATCTTCTTTAGCTGCTCGCTTATCTCGGGGCCGCCGCCGTGAACGAGGACCACCTTAACGCCGATAAGGGATAAGAGAACGATGTCTCCCATCACCGCATCCTTCAGGTGGTCGCTTATCATAGCGTTGCCGCCGTACTTGATCACAAGTATCTTGCCTGTGTACTTCTGGATATAGGGCAGTGCGTGGATGAGCACCTGCGCGCGCTGTGCATTGGTCATTTGATTCATCATGTTCTGTAGTCTCCGTTTATCTTTACGTAGTCGTATGTCAGGTCGCATCCCCAGGCTGTCGCCTCTCCCTCGCCGTCAGCGAAGGAAACAAGGATGGTTATTTCTTTTTCGGTTAAGACCTTCTTTGCTGTCTCCTCGGAGAAGGGTATGCCGGCGCCTCTCTCGCAGACGTCGACCCTGCCTGCGCTTGAGAGGAAGGATACCGCCGTGGTGCCTATGGAAACGTCCGCGCCCGAGTAGCCGATAGCGCAGAGTACACGACCCCAGTTGGCATCCGCGCCGAACATAGCCGCCTTGGTAAGGGACGAGCAGATGATGCTTTTGGCAACGACCCGTGCGGTCTCTTTGTCCTTTGCGCCCGACACCTTACATTCCATCAGCTTGGTGGCGCCCTCGCCGTCCCCCGCTATCTCACGGCAGAGCTTCATTGTAACGGCACGCAGAGCCCCGCAGAAGCTCTCAAAGTCCTCGCCCTCGGCCCTTACCTCGGGTGCACCCGATGCACCGTTTGCCATAAGGCAGACCATATCGTTTGTAGAGGTGTCGCCGTCTACCGATACCATATTGAAGGTGTCGGTGACGTCCTTTTTCAGCGCTTTATCAAGCATCTCGGGGGTTACGGCCGCGTCGGTGGTAATAAAGACCAGCATTGTTGCCAGGTTGGGGTGTATCATACCCGAGCCCTTTGCCATACCGCCCATAGTGCACTTAACGCCGCCTATCTCGAAGGTGACTGCCACCTCTTTTTTAGTGGTGTCGGTGGTCATTATGGCCTCTGCCGCAGCCTCGCCGTCCTCGATGGAATAGCCGAGCTGTCTTGTTAAGGTGGGCAGGGCGTTAGCGATAGGAGTTACGTCCAGGGGCTGACCGATAACGCCGGTGGATGCTACCACCACGTCCTTCGCATCAAGGGAAAGTGTGTCACCCACTAAGGCGCACATCTTCTCCGCCACCTCGATGCCGTCGGCGTTGCAGGTGTTGGCGTTGCCGCTGTTGCAGATGATGGCGCGGGCATAGCCGTCTGCGATATTGTTCTTGGTCACCGTCAGGGGCGCGCCCTTCACCAGATTACTGGTGTAAACGCAGGCGCAGGCCGCGCGGCTGTCGCTGACTACCAGCGCCAGGTCACGTTTAGTTTTGTTTGCTCTGATTCCGCAGTGCATTCCCGCCGCGCGAAAGCCCTTCGCCGCGGTAACACCGCCATTTGTATAGTTCATATGGGTTTTTGTTTGTGGAAAACCTTTTTAGAAAAAGGTTTTCCACGCCTTTCCAAAAATTTTCAAAAATGATTATTTACCCGGGTTTGGGGATAGAGATGGGGTAATATCTCTGTGAAATACCGTGCGGCGCTCGCCCTTGTCATCCTGAGCGAAGCACCAACGGTGCGTAGTCGAACCCCGCAGGGGTGCCCGAAGGGCAGGACCTATGACGGCAGCCGCTGAAGGTTTCGGGCTACCGATAAAATAGGAGCTTTCTTTTGATTCACAATGAGATCGTTTATTATCTTTTCTATCCCGAGGGTGGCACGTTATTTATAACGGCTGCCTGCAGAGGTCCCGACCCTG